>DASWQK010000093.1:0-6353 GCA_036403735.1 Pyrinomonadaceae bacterium | reverse complement strand
ACGAGCGTTCCGAGTTTTTCAATAGGGACACCTTCCCACGAGATCCTTCAGCAATCCTCAATCTTTCAATGCCTGCTATATCGGGAGGCGACGTTCAAAGGAAGGTCTGGCAAGCGATCACAATTCTGAGATTATTCAGAGTCGGTAGTGTCAGATCCCTAAGTTATAGTACCGAGAGTGACAGTTTTTTCTCGATGGGTGGAATTCTGACTAACCATGATCATCATTCACTTCACAAGACTGCTGTGATAGCTAACGCAGACGCCGGTCGATTCGAGCAGTTCTGGAGACGAATTAGCAATATTCTACCTTCACAAGGTTACGAACATCGAACGGAGAACGTCGATCCAATCGATATCGCGTATCAGCGATATGCGGATTCCCTTTTGACGTGGGGGGCCTCTGTTGAAAGAAGAATCGCAGACGCTGTGATGGGGTTGGAAAGCCTTCTACTGCGTCGTGAAGAAAACCAGGAGTTAGCTTATAGACTGCGCATGCGTATCGCTAGAATTCTAAGTGTGCTAGGAAGCGATCCTTATGCCGCTAAGAAAGTCGCGAATGATGCTTACACTGTCAGAAGCGCATTCGTTCACGGAGCCAAAGTCAACGATGACGATCGTAAAGCGATCATCAAACGGCATGGGAGTTTTGAATTCCTTCTCGACGCGTTATTAGACCAGCTCCGAGTAACGATTGTAGTGATGACGGTGATGCAAACTGCGAAAGAAGAGTTGATTAAGGATATTGACGACTCCTTTATTGACTCCCTCGCTTTACCCAGGCTCAAGGTCGCTCTCTCGCCCGCTCAAGAACTGGCCGGGACCGTTGTAGACAGTTTAGCGGTCATGCCCTGAACGTCTAGAGAAAAGTCATCCTTGCGGTTATTTGCTGACTTGAATCCAACCTCATCGTGGCTCATCATTAATTGTCCCATGGCTAACGTTGCTTTACGGCTTTCAGAGAATGTTCCCGGCGATTTCTTTGTAGATTCAACTTGCATCGATTGCGATGCGTGCCGCCAGATTGCGCCTAACATCTTTGCTGATCACGGAGACGCATCGGTCGTTTTTCATCAGCCCGAAACAAACGAACAGACAAAGCGTGCACTGATGGCGCTGGTCGCTTGTCCCACCGGCTCGATCGGAACAACCGAGCATCACGATGCCCACGTCGGCATCGATGCTTTTCCTGAGCTAATCGCCGACAATGTTTACTATTGCGGCTTTAATGCAGAATCAAGTTTTGGCGCGTGGAGTTATCTGATTCTGCGGCCCGATGATGAAGGCGGCAACCTGCTGATTGACTCGCCTCGCTTCGCGACGCAACTGGTCAGGAAAATCGATGCGATGGGTGGGGTGCGCAAGATGTTCCTGACGCACAAAGACGACGTCGCCGATCACGATCGCTTTGCGGCTAAGTTTGATTGCGAAAGAATCATGCACGCGGACGATGGCGCTGAGCGCCTGGGCATGGAAACAGTTGTTCGCGGCGAAGATGCGATTCAAATCGATCGGGACCTGATTGCCATTCCGGTTCCCGGCCACACGCGTGGTCACATGGTCCTGTCATATCGCCATAAGTTTCTTTTCTCAGGCGATCATCTCGCATGGTCACCGAATCGAAATTCACTGATCGCGTTTCGCAGCGCCTGTTGGTATTCATGGCCAGAACAGACACGCTCAATGGGTAAGCTTTTGGATTATGACTTTGAATGGGTACTGCCCGGGCACGGGCGAATTCATCATGACAGCCCCGCGAACATGAAAACGGCGCTTCGCGACTGTATTGAATGGATGAAAACGCGCTAATATGCCCACCCGCTTTCGAGGAGGCTTTCAAACTCCCTCTTCCCTTTGGGAGAGGGAACTAAATTATTTTCTCTCGAGGAGGAGAAATGAATTTTCTGCGGTTTTTGATTAGCGTGATCTTTATTGCTTTGGTTGCCGCTATCGGCCTGGCCCAGGATCCAAACGTCAAGCATTTCGAGAAAGACGGTTTGTCGTTCGACTATCCGGCAAACTGGCAGATCAGCGATCAGAGCACCAACCAGATGCAGTTCCTGGAATTGTCACAAGGCGACGTAGTCATTCGCGTACGCTCGCCGCGCGAATGGTTGAAAACCCCGGACAAGGAAGCACATGCCAAAAAGCTGTTTCAGGATCAGTACGTAGACAACTTTGCGACGCAGTTCGAACAGCAGGGGTTGAAGCCTTTGCGTTCTCCAATTACGACGCAGCTTGCCGGGGGCGACGCCGAAGGAGTTCGTTTGCGGGTGGTCATGGATCGTCAGCCCGGTGGATTGGATTCGTATTATCGAGTGATTTCAGATCGACTCGTCCACTTGTCTATACTCGGAGCCGAGCGGGACATCGCCAAGGATGCTCCGGCCTGGGACATGATTCGCAACAGCCTGAAGGTTGAGCCACCGCCACAGCCAAAGGCATCGCCATCGCCGAAGGGCAAACCATAGTCATTTTCTTTTTTACCAACCTCTCTGAGAGAGGATCTTTGGAGCAGAAACAGTGATCATTGGACTTCCGAAAGAAATCAAAGACAACGAATATCGGGTCGGGCTGACACCCGCCGGCGTGCGCGCTTTTACTGATGCGAATCATCGTGTGTTGGTGGAAAAGAACGCGGGCGAAGGCTCGGGATTTGATGATGAGTTATACGCGCGCGCCGGCGCTATGATCGTCTCGTCCCCGGACGAGGTTTGGGGCGAAGGTGAAATGATTGTCAAAGTGAAAGAGCCGATCGCACCCGAATACCCCCGCATGCGCGACGGTCAGTTGCTGTTCACTTATCTTCATCTCGCTCCGGACAATGAGTTAACCGAACAACTGCTGAATCGCAAAGTCATCGGGGTTGCGTATGAAACGATTACTGATCGAAAGGGAACGCTGCCGCTGTTGACTCCGATGTCTGAAGTCGCCGGCCGCATGGCGATCCAGGTCGGCGCTCATTATCTGGAAAAAATGAGCGGCGGCCGCGGCATCCTGCTCGGCGGAGTGCCTGGCGTCCCGGCCGCGCGTGTCGTGATCATCGGTGGCGGAGTCGTCGGCACCAACTCTGCAAAGATTGCCGTCGGCATGGGTGCCCATGTAACGATCATCGACAACAACCTCGATCGCCTGCGCGAACTCGATGACATTTTTCTGTCAAAGATTTCCACGCTTGCGTCGAGCGCCTACATGATTCATGACGCGCTGACTACAGCTGATTTAATAGTTGGAGCAGTGCTGGTGCCCGGCGCATCCGCGCCGCGTCTGGTTACGCGCAACATGTTGAAGGACGTTGCCGACGGCGCGGTAATCGTGGACGTCGCCGTCGATCAAGGCGGTTGCGTTGAGACCACGCATCCAACTACCCATTCTGATCCAACTTATTATGTTGAAGGCGTGTTGCATTACTGCGTGGCGAACATGCCTGGAGCAGTGCCGCGCACTTCAACTTTCGCGTTAACGAACGCGACGTTGCCTTACGCGCTGAAGCTGGCAAATCTCGGATTCAAAGCCGCGGTGATGAGCGATCCAGGGTTGGCTGAAGGCGTGAACACGTACGCCGGCAAATTGACTTACAAAGCAGTCGCGCTGTCGCAGGGAAAAGAGTACACGGCGCTGGATCAATTGCTGGAAGGTTAATTGAAGAGGTCCGCGAGACAGCTCTTCAATTCTTCCGCTTTGACTGGCTTATCAAGAAAGATGTCGATCAGATTTTCAGTCGAGGCTGCAGCGGCTCTATTTTCCTGGCCTGTCAGCAGGATGATGGGCAACTTTGATAGTTTGGGATTGCTGCGAAGAAATCGGGCCAACTCATGGCCGCTCATCTGCGGCATCACCGCATCGGTGATTACCGCATCGACCCGCGACGTGAGCGCGCACTTCATTCCTGCTAATCCGTCTTCCGCGGTGATCACTTCGTAGCCGGCCCGTTGCAGCGTCACTTCCAAATACCTCCGCACGGAACGATCGTCTTCGACCAGCAGAATGCACTTTTGCACGGACGCAGCGGCATTCAATTCCCCGGCTGGCACTGTTGTCGGTTCAGATTTCGTCACTTGGCTTGTTCATCAACGAGGATGTAGGTGTTTGTCTGGCGAAACATCGAATTTGGCGAGGAACATCAGAGTAAGCTGGGGCTTCGTCATTGTCAACGACCTGTTACTTATCCGAAACGCGCGTTCTTGCTAATCAACAAAGCGAGCCTGTCTTGATATACTCCTTGTTTGCGCTTAGTTTGAGTTTTCCGATCGCCCCTGTCTAATCATAAGTCGATGTACGAATTCGCGGTCACACCAGCAGTAAACCAGATCCGCCGGCGCGGTGTAACGATTACCGATGTCACGGCCGGATCTATCGGCGCGGAGCTTGAGCTTGAACCCGGTGATCGCATCATGCGTGTCAACGGGCGGGTCGTGCGCGACTATCTCGATTTTCGTTTTCAATCCTCGGGCGAAACCGATTTGGTGTTCGATGTTCGCAAACACACTGGTGAAGACTGGGAACTAAACATCGAACGTGATGAGGCGGAGGAATTCGGTCTTGGTTTTGAGCAGATCGTGCCGCGGCAATGCGCGAACGAATGCCTCTTCTGTTTCTGCAAAGGCAATCCGGAAACTGCGCGCCCATCGTTGTTCGTGCGCGACGAAGATGTGCGGCTGTCGTTCCTTTACGGGAACTACACGACGCTGACGTCGATCAGCGAAGATGAGATGCGCCGCGTTGTTGAGCAGCGGCTCTCGCCGCAATATGTTTCGGTGCATGCGACCGATCTCGAGGTGCGCGCGTACTTGCTCGGCATTGATAAAGAGCGCGCCGACATCAGCGGCAAGATGCAGCAGATGATCGATGCGGGCATTGAGATTCACGCGCAGGTGGTGCTCTGTCCAAAGATCAATGACGGAGAGATTCTGCGTCGCACGATTTACGATCTGGCAAAGTTGCATCCACACGTGCGCAGTGTTGCGATTGTTCCGCTTGGGCTGACGCGCTACTTGAATGATCCGCGATTGACACCAGTCACACCGGAGTTTTGCCGGACGGTGATTACCGAAGTCTCAATTATACAGCGAGACTTGAAAGACAAATTAGGGACGACTTTCGCATTTCTGGGTGATGAGATTTATTTGAAGGCGGGACGCAACGTTCCTTCGCGAAAGCATTATGGCGACTCTCCGCAAATTGAGGACGGGGTCGGCATGGTGCGCGGCTTCGCCAATCAATTCGATTCATTGATGCGCGCGCTTGAACGCAAGCCGATGTCAGAAGCGCGATCGTCAGGGGCTGCACTCCGCGGCTCAGTCATGACCGGAACTCTGTTTGCGCCCGTCCTTCGCAAAATGATCGAGCGAATGAATCAACAGACCGGGACGCGTCTCGAAGTTGTCGCAGTCGAAAACGACTATTTTGGCGGCGATGTCAGCGTGGCCGGCTTGCTGACTGGTGGTGATTTCTTGGCGGCCCGCGAGCGAGTGCGCGGCGATTTTGCGATCATCCCGAAGGTCGCGCTGAAGAGCGATGAGCCAATCATGCTGGACGGCATGTCGTTCGCAGAGTTGCAAGGACAGTTCAGCGTTCCGATCTACGCTCTTGATTTTCCTGCCTTCGCCGGCATGGTAAAGAACGGATTCACTCCAAAGGCACAGGCGCGAATAAGCGAAGCTGCCTGATCTCCATCGTCCATCCCCGTCGATGACTGAATCTCATCCAAACGAACGCGCGTCGGCCGGAGCGAAGATACTGGACGTCGGTTGTGGCTGGAACAAGGCTCCGGGCGCGATCGGCATCGATGCAAATCCGAAAGCCCACGCCGACGTCATTCACGATCTTGGATCGATTCCTTATCCTTTTCCTGATGACGAGTTCGATGACATCATTTGCCGTCACGTCGCCGAGCATGTTCCTGATGTGATGGCGTTTGTTGCCGAGCTTCACCGCATCACCAGGCCCGGCGGCAGAATTCTGATCGTCACACCGCACTATTCGAACCCCGATTGGGCCACCGATCCCACGCACCGCAACCACTTCAACAGCTATTCCTTCAATTGCTTCGTCGAAGACCGGCAGCTGTTTCCGTTCTATACCGAGGTAAGACTCAAGCCGATACGCACTTACGTTTCGCTCGCGAATGTCTGGCGCGTGATGGGTTTGGAACTCCTCGTCAACCTCGATCAGCGCTGGCCGAAGCTTCGCTTCACGAGGAAATTTTGGGAGTTCTATCTCAGCACGATCTGTCGCGGCAAAGAGCTACAGTTTGAATTCACGGTTGTCAAGAAAGTATGTCAGCCGGCGACGCGTTTAATCCGCTAATCCCGCAAACTGGATCGAATCCGAAAATATGAACCACGACACTCT
>DASWQK010000092.1:0-3705 GCA_036403735.1 Pyrinomonadaceae bacterium | reverse complement strand
GTTGGCGGCGATTATCAAGCAACGCTGGCAGTCGGCGGACAATGAAATTTCATCTCCGACGGTAGTTCACGAAGCACACGCCCTAAACGGGATGTTCATGCTCGGTGGAAGCGTTCCAACACGGTCGGCGGCAAAGGCGATCTCGACGGCACAAGGTGTCATGCATGCAATCGCAAAAGAAGATCCGAGCATGAGTGAGTTGGAAACTGCACGGAAAACCGTTCTGACAAAATCCGTCTCATTATCGCCGTCTGAATCCCTCGCTGATGTGTGGCTCGATGGCGAATCATACAAAATCGCGGCGAATAATCAGGCGGACGAACTTAATCGGATTTCACCGGCCGATATACGACGCGTGGCCGCCCGGCTTTTTGAAGACGCCGCACCGCAGGCGATTGTCGTGTTAGGAAACGCAGCTGAATTAAAGTCGCAGTTCGATGCCAGGGCGGAAGTTCGCACGAGCCAGCCTCCAACTAAACCAGCTTCTACTTCTACCTTGCCACCGAAGAAGCCTTGATTTACCACGCTATCGCAATTGGCTTGCAACCATTCTGAATGCCTCATGGGCTTAACTGATCCCGGACAGAAAAGTTCAGCTGAAGACCACGCTCGGCGGGTTCGCGAGATGTTCGCGAAGATTTCCCCGCGCTATGATCTCCTGAATCACCTTCTGTCAGCGAACATTGATTTGCGTTGGCGGCGACGAGTTGTCAGAAAATTAAAGCCGCTGCTAACGAAGGATGCACGGGTCCTGGACGTAGGATGTGGCACTGGGGATCTAAGCATCGAGTTATTTGAAAAGACTGCGGCGCAGGTCACTGGATTAGATTTCTGCCGGCCGATGCTGACGTTGGCGCAAGCCAAAGCTCCGCGGCTGGCATTTATCGAAGGTGACGCTTTGCGTTTGCCGTTTGCGGACGCTTCGTTCGAAGGACTCACAATCGGTTTCGCGCTACGAAACCTTGCCAGTGTCGAGGACGGTTTAAGCGAACTGCTGCGAGTACTAAAACCAAACGGCGTCGTAGCGATACTCGAGTTCTCGCAGCCGGTCGGTGGGTTATTTCGGCGCCTGGTTGGCTTTTATAACCGGCGTTTGCTGCCGCGGATCGGCGGACTCTTGAGTGGCTCGCGAGGTGCTTACGAATATTTGCCTGATTCAATTTCGAAGTTTCCGAATCAGGAAACGCTGGCCGCCATGATGCGCACAGCAGGGTTTGAAGATGTTGGTTTTGAAAATTTGAGCGGCGGTATCGCAGCACTGCATACCGGCCGTCGCAGGTAGCAAGATATAAATCTTGCATCCGCCTCGAAACAGCTTCAGCGCAAACTAGTTTTGCGCTGCAGGGATTGATTGCGGCCCACCGGCTGCAATCAGCCAACGTAGTCTTCGGGGCTCGCCCAGCGTGTTGGGTTCGGTTGTCGGGGCCGGACTTGATTTGCGAAGGCGAGTCCCGGCTACGTTTTTCTTTTTGCCCGCATCGGCGTATCGCCCTTCTCATCAATCTGTTATTATCCGCGCTCGATCTCCTTTCAGACGATCACTTCGTCAGCGCATGAAACACAAACTGTTTGGATTGTTGCGGCGTATTGGCTTGCTCATTCTGGTCGTTTGGACCGTCGTCTCACTCGTCACAATTCTGATTGAACTGGTTCCCGGCGATCCGGCAGTTGCAGTCCTCGGCGAACAGGCAACACCCGAGCAGTTAGCACAGTTCAGGGCAAAGCATGGACTCGATCGACCGCCGTTCTTCTTTGGCTATCCTATTGATGACCATGGCCAGAGACATTTCAGATGGTACGGCCTCTCCAATCGTTATGATGATTACTGGGTCGCGATCCTGCATGGTGACTTGGGAAGATCTTTTCGAACCGATCAGCCTGTCTTCAATCTGATTCTGGAGCGTTACCCCGCGACGATCGAACTGGCGATGGTGGCCATGCTTATTGCCGTCGCGATCGCAATTCCGTTGGGCGTCGTCGCCGGGAAAAATCGGGGCACGCTGCTGGATAATTTCCTGTCAGTGATTGCTCTGGTGGGCATCAGTCTGCCCAGTTTCGTGATTGGGCCAATGCTCGTCTATTTATTTGCGGTGAAACTTGGTTGGCTTGCTCCGTCGGGTCGATTTGAATGGAGCGATATCATCTTGCCGGCGGTAACGCTCGGGGCGGCGCTTTCAGCAATCTTAACCAGAATGGTGCGCTCCTCTGTTATTGAAGAGCTCAGCGAAGGGTATGTGCGCACCGCGCGCGCAAAAGGATTGAGTGAACGTGCGGTCGTCTACAAGCATGTACTGAAAAACGGTTTGATTCCGGTCGTCACTGTGTTGGGTTTACAACTTGGAGTCTTGCTCGCGGGCGCCATCATCACTGAGAAAATTTTTGGTTGGCCGGGATTGGGCTTGCTGCTCGTCGATGATGGGATCGGCAAACGCGATTATCGAATTGTGCAGGGGTGCGTGCTCGCCATTAGCACAACTTATATCATCGCAAATACGATCACTGACATGCTGTATAGATGGCTGGACCCAAGAATTCGCGTTTCGTAAGCGCTTGATCCGGTGCTTCGATTTTAGAGCTTAGTTATTAGTTGTTCCCAAGCTCTAAATTCCAAGCTCTATCAAAATGAACCGTCTCTCTATCATCGGGCTCGTTATCGTTATCGTGTTCGTCCTGGTCGCGATTTTCGCGCCGTGGATTGCGCATTACGATGTGGGCACAACAAACCTCGCGATGCGCTACATGCCACCTTCCGCGGCACATTGGTTCGGAACTGATTCAACCGGGCGGGACATTTTTTCACGCGTAGTCTTTGGCGCGCGTATCTCACTCGAAGTCGGCGTCATAGTTGTGCTTGTCTCAGCATTCACGGGAACGTTGATTGGCTCAATCGCCGGATTCTACAGCGGCTGGGTTGATTCGCTGTTGTCAGGCTACGTGTTTAATGTCTTCCTCGCGTTTCCCGGATTGTTGCTGGCGATAGCCCTCGTCGCGTTTCTCGGCGCGGGACTGAATAAGTTGATCTTTGCACTCTGCATCATCGGCTGGGTCGGTTATGCCCGTCTGATTCGCGCCCAAGTACTCAAGGTTCGCGAATATGATTTTGTGCAAGCCGCGCGTGCGCTCGGCGCCGGAGATTTTCGCATTCTTTTCCTGCACGTTCTGCCAAACGCAATTCAACCACTGATTGTGCAGGCGAGTCTGGGAATGGCTGGCGCGGTCCTTTCGGAAGCATCGCTTTCCTTCCTCGGCCTGGGTGTCCCGCCGCCGGCGCCTTCGTGGGGTGTGATGATTGAAGAAGCCCGCGATCTATCGACGCTACAAGCCGCTCCTCACGCGTTGATCTTTCCCGGGCTGGCAATCGCGCTGACAGTTCTCGCATTCAACTTTATTGGCGATGGGCTGCGCGAGTATCTCGATCCACGGCAACGCCGCCGTTGAAATTCATCACAGGTTTCGGATTTTGAATTGCGAGGATGGATGGGGCGGCTAGTGGGGCTCGAACCCACGACCTCTTGATCCACAATCAAGCGTTCTAACCAACTGAACTATAGCCGCCACAAAAGCGCTGGGGATTAGGACCAACGGAGAATTAATCCTGCCTCTTTGTTTACACCAGTCGCGTGGCGAAGAGCAAGGAGCGAAGCGCAGTTGTTTCGAGTCCTGAGGGTCGGCGCTGCGTCTTAGCAGCCCTTCCCTCTTTGCCCT
>DASWQK010000091.1:0-2288 GCA_036403735.1 Pyrinomonadaceae bacterium | reverse complement strand
GACGGATCGTGTTGGCGATTGTGCCTTTCTCAATCACGAGATAAGTCAGGCCTTCGCTCGCCGCGGCATCTGCCGCGGACAGGCCGGCCGGGCCGGCGCCGATGATTAAGAGATCAAGTATCTCGCTCATAGTATTCGGGGCAGTAGCCCGCGCGTCAGCAAGGGCGTCGATCGTCGCAATCGATCGTTGTTGCCAATTAGAACGCCCTCCCTCACGGTCGGGCTACTGCCCCAGCTTGGCTCATCAAAACTCCAACGTTCCCCGCGCCACCACCACCGATGTTCCGCTCACACGCACTTCTTCAACCTTGCCGGGTTCGCCTTTCACTTCCAAACCAATGCGGCTGGGCCGATTAATGAAATCGCCTTGTTCGATCACAAACTTGTAAACACCATCCGTCGCATCAACCCGCGTCGCGTCATGATAGACGAGATATCCCCCCAATGGCCCAGCCGCGCTGCCAGTCGCTGGATCTTCACCGATGCCCATGCCGACAAAGAATCTCGCATGCGCGCGCGCTTCACCAATCTCCATCGTCTCGCGGGTGAAGGCATAGCATCCGGTCCCGCCGCGAAAGACTTCGCTCCGCTCAAAAATGTCATCGAGCAGATTCTGGTTCGGGCGACAGTTTCCCAGATCCGCCAAAGATCGAATCGGCACCAGCAACATCGTGTTGCCGGTCGAGACTGCTTGTATCGGCAATGTCTCGTCCAAATCTTCGCGCGCCAACCCGAGAGCGCGGGCGATGTCTGCTTGTTCCTGTGAATCGTCGACCTCGCCACGAATTTCGAATTTACCCTGCGTCATGGTCACGCTCACAGGTTGGCCGTCCTTGAACTCAACTTCGATCGGCAGCACGCCGATGCCGACCTCGTGTTTCAGTTGGACGCGGCCGTTGCCACCTTCGGGAAGCGGCACTACGCCTTCGCGCGCCAAACAATTCCAGGTGCCGACGATCGGATGGCCCGCAAACGGAAGCTCGCTGCCCGGCGTGAAGATTCGCAGACGTCTTAGCACGCCTTCCTTTTCAGAAGGCAGCACAAAAACTGTCTCAGATAAATTCATCTCGCGGGCAATCTGCTGCATCTGCTCGTCAGTTAGTCCCAGGCTTTCGGGAAACACCGCGAGCGGATTACCCGCGAAAGCGCGATCAGTGAATACGTCGAGTTGAATGAAATTGTATTTGGGCAAGATTAGTCCTCTGTGTCAGAACCGGGAGCGGTAGCGACCGGATCATAAACTCAACGTGAATCCTCGATCCCCTCGCTACCGCTCGGGGTTCTGACACATCAAAGCTCACGACACCAGCGCGCCACCTCATCCATCACATCTTCGTAGACCTGCTGTTGTGGCTTTAAAGTCTTCGGAACTTTGAAAGAATGATCGCCCTTTTCAATTGGATAGAGTGCGGCCTGCAGACGGTGCTTTTTGATAATCGCGCGGATTTCCTCTTCGCTTCCAAAGGCATCGCGCGAACCCTGCACAAAGAGCATCGGCGCTTTGATCTCTGCTAAGTGTTCGTCGCGTAACTTATCCGGCCGGCCCGGTGGATGCAACGGATAACCAAGAAAAACCAAACCGTCGATGCCTTCTGAATGTTCAGCCGCGACCTGTGAAGCGATGCGCCCACCCATCGATTTGCCGCCGATGACGAGCTTATTGCCCTTCAGCTTTTTGTTCTTAATGGCGGCGTCGATTACTGCCTGATAACACGATTCCAGCTTCGCTTTAGGATCGGGCACGCTCTTGCCTTTCTCTTTGTACAGAAAGTTGAATGTCATCGCATCGAATCCGCGCGCCGCCAAACCTTCAGCGGCCATCCGCATAAAGCCACTCATTTGATCGGCACCGGCGCCATGGCCCAGCACGATGGTCACACCCGCATGATTCCGCTTCGCCGCCGGATAAAGTATCGCCGTGACGCTTTCTCCCTCGCTGATTGTTACCTTTAAGATGGTCAACTTGTTCAGACTTTCTTAAGCGATAATACCGGAGACAAACGAACCTTCCACGTTGGGGCTGGATTCGCCAACGCCGGAACATCCAGACCCGAAAGGCCGCCTACTTCATAATGCCCCAGCTTGAGCTTTTGAACTTTGTCGAACAGCGGACTGCCTTTCGCCGTGAAGCACTCGATCGGCGCCTGGCTTTGTTCGGTTTCGAAAAGTTGAAAGACAAGTCCCCCAGTGTGTTTCTTCGCCGCTTCGCGAACGAACCCATCGACGTGAATATAGTTCTCGCGCTTCATGCTCTTTGACGGAGTTTCAAATACGATTCGTACGCCGTC
>DASWQK010000090.1:0-1766 GCA_036403735.1 Pyrinomonadaceae bacterium | reverse complement strand
GAAGGAAGTGGCCGCGGGCGGAAGATGTCCCCGTTCAGGTCGTGGTACGCTCTACGGTAGGCCGTTTAACCGATCAGCCTGTGTCCAAGACGGACCTCGCCGCGATAGCCGCAGCCAAGAAGGACCCGCGTCAAGCCGAAGTGCCCTCGCTAAGGATTGATGAATCCCGCGAAATGTACAGCCGGTCGGGATTAGGAAAAGCGGGCCTCGTTCAGACCTCCGGCTTCTTTTCGCCACGAAATGCCCTCGCTCTGCTTGAGCTTTGGCGCGCCATAAGCGCGCTCAAGTCCGAACCGCTTCGAAAGAAACTTTCGTTTGCATTCACCGCCGTACTGGCGCGGGCGTCACGGCGCTACCAATGGAGCGCGCAACGCCCATTGAACGCCCAAAACCAAACCTACTACATTGCTCCCGTTTATTACGAATGGAACGTCTTCGAACTATTCGAGCGAAAGGTTGAAGCTGCCATTCGCGCCGACGCGGAAATACTCGACGCGGCCCCACTCTTTGCCGACACAAAAGAAGACAGCGTGACGTATACGCTGGCTTCCGCCGATCGCCTTGCTCATCTTGAGGACGCATCGGTTCATTATGTATTCACCGACCCACCATTCGGCAGCAATATCTTCTACAGCGACATGAATCTGTTTCACGAAGCTTGGCTCGGCAAAATTACTGATCACGCCCATGAAGCCGTGATGCACACGACGGGTAAGAAGAAGTCTGGCGCGGCGAAGCGGTATGAATCTCTGTTGCGGAAAGCGTTCGAAGAAGCGCACCGCGTTCTCAAGCCGGGCGGCTATCTGTCGGTAGTCTTTGGAAACAGTGACGGACAAATCTGGGGCTTGGTTCAACGGGCGATACGCGATGCGGGCTTTATTTCTGTTCCTGCGCACGTTGCCATCCTCGATAAAGGTCAGCGCTCCGTAAAAGGCCTCAGTTCAGGTTCGGAAGGTGTCGTGACCGTCGATCTCGTGGTCACGCTGCAAAAACCCTCTGTAGCGAACCAAAATTCAACTGGTGCAAAGCTGAAGCAAGCAAACGCCAGCGATCTCATTGCGGACGCCATAGAAAGTCTTCCGGCAGATCGGCCCCGCAATCCGAGTCACGTCTATGCGGCGATTCTTCGCGATGCGATCAGACGGCATGAGCTGGTAGACCACTTACATCTCAGCGACGTACTGATAGCTTTGCGAAACGCCGGTTACGTGATCGACCGCAAAACTGGCCGATTATCGGGTCCCTCGTCCACAGGCTTGGCAGCCGAATAACTTCCGCCGCGCGCTACCACCCACCAATTTCATCTGCACAAAGTATTGAATATCGATACTTTACGAATATGATTTCTAAAAATCGTCTCCGAGCTAAGGATTACATAACCGGCTTGGCAGGCTGGCGGCCGCTACGACTTCGACTCTTGGCGATGAGAACGTGCCCCGCTTCCTGATAGGTTACGGCGCTGACGAGGCAGCGGTCAGCGCTGGCAATCACTTCAAAGAAGGCGGTGCGTTCCGGTTCGTGATTGAGGATGGCAACCAACGCGGACGTGTCGATGACGATCATCGCGGCAGGCCGACATCATCGTAACCGATGATCTCGTTGATAGACCGTGGATCGGCGGTCGGTCGTGCGGCGGAACGCGCCGCGATCCCTTCCATTTCGGCGATCAGTTCGGCTTTCGTCATCGCATCGGGCAGCGGCTTGACGGAATTGCGCCACGGCACCACGTTGCCGGTGCGTTCCAACGCATCTCGCACGATTTCGTC
>DASWQK010000089.1:0-21429 GCA_036403735.1 Pyrinomonadaceae bacterium | reverse complement strand
AAGCGGGCAGCCCGCTTGGGGTGGTGGATGCGGGCGGTTGATCGCCGGGAGTGAAACCGTCCGCTACCGCAGACAGTTCTGACCTCATTATCCGGTCGCGCAACAGCTTGAAGTTTATGTGACGATCGTTATCCATTGAGTTCTTATTCCCTCTCCTTTTGAGAGAGGGCTAGGGTGAGGGCTTGTGACGCCCGTCGCCCTATTTTGTTTTCTTCATCAATCGGCCGGCACTGACGACAAGGAAGAAGATTTTCTGTTTGCAACGCGCTAAACCCTCACCGCAACCCCTCTCCCATTGGGAGAGGGGCTTAGATCCCTACCGGTGACAAGTCGAACAGCTTGTCAGAACATTCGCGCCCTGAATGTGATAAGCCTTTACTAGCTCACCACCCTTCTGATTCTGATCCGCGGGCGGTTTCCATTCCATATTGAAAATGTCCGTCTTCGGTCGCACGTAATTCTCCGGCGCGCGGTGACACTCCAGACACCATTCCATCTGCAACGACTGGGTTTGTGAAACGACCGGCATTTGATCGATGCGGCCATGACAAGTCGAGCAGCCGACCCCTTTATTTATATGAATCGAGTGATTGAAATAAGCGAAGTCCGGCAGGTCGTGCACGCGTATCCACTCCAGCGGCGTGCCGTCTTTGAAACTGTCGCGCACCCGTTTGAGATAAGGGCTGTCGGCCCAAATCTGCTTGTGGCAATTCATACAGACCGCGGTTGCCGGCATTCCAGCCGATGCCGATGTCTCCACACTCGTATGGCAATAACGGCAATCGATGCCGTCATCGCCGACGTGATGTTTATGACTGAATTGAATCGGTTGCTGGCGCTCGATGTAAGCGCCCGTGTTCCAGCCAGAGCGCGCGATTTCCGCCGTCACCCAGAGGGCGGCGAATAGAATAAAAATGGCGCCGAAGATCGTCGTGCGCGCGAGATAGTTTGTGCTGTGACGAAAAATCTGTGGCATCGTCGCCTAACAGACACCTACTCGTTTAGCAGGCGGACTCGTCCGCCTATCGTCGTGAGCGAGCGGCACAAGCGCCGCTTCCAAACGCCATCCATCGAAAACTAAATAAATTTCTCTGTTGCGATTACTTTAACGACATGAGCAACTTTTTTCAAACCACACGAATGATTTAAGTGATACAGTGAGCGAAATGTTCATTGGACACTATGCAGTAGGACTCGCGTCGAAAGAATTTGCGCCGCGCACTTCGCTGGCCGCGTTGATCGCCGCACCGATTTTGCTTGACCTGCTCTGGCCCATTTTTCTTTTGCTGGGCTGGGAGCATGTTTCAATTGCGCCGAACAGCAACCCATTTCTTAGACTGCAATTCGATTCGTACCCGATCTCTCATGGACTGGTTGCCGTGCTTGGGTGGGCGACGCTCTACGCTTCAGTGTATTTCGGATTTACGCGTTACATCGCTGGGAGTGTCTGTATTTGGATTGGCGTCGTCAGTCACTGGGTGATGGATTTCATTGTTCATCAGCCTGACCTGCCGCTCGATGCGAGGAGCCGTTTGGTTGGGCTAGGGGTATGGAACCATCGCTGGCTGGCGATTGCGATTGAGGTAACGCTGTTTGCGATTGGGATCTGGACTTATCAAAGACGGACCCGCGCGAAGGACAAGATCGGTTTGTATGCATTCCTCGCTTTCGTTCTGTTCCTGCTGCTGGCGTACATAGGCGCGTCCTTTGGACCTCCTCCGCCCAGCGTGAAGAAGCTCGCGATTATCGCGCTGCTGACCTCGCTCTTGATTCCCTGGGCCTGGTGGTTTGATAAGCACCGCGAGGTGATAGAGAACCCGAAGCGATAGTAAGGGATCAAGATGCAACTTGAGTGGCTGATCCGCTCACTACCGTTCGCGGTTCTGAAACAATCACACCCGCCGGCGGCTGATCAAATTGATAACCGCTACAAACAGGGCCGCGCCGATAATCGACCAAACAATTGGAAATCTCATGCCGCCTACCGGCAGCGCCAGCAATTCCGGAAGACCGAGCTGTCTGGCGAGCCAGCTGCCCAGCAATGCGCCGATAAATCCCAGCGCGATCGAAACCAAACATCCGCCATGCGAATAACCACCGATGGCCTGGCCGACGGCGCCGCAAATACCGGCAATCAGCAGTAACAACAAAAATGGAATTAACATTAGTGTTCCCTCCGCTTAGACCTCTCAATAACTTCAAGCACGCTCGACGAGAATAATATTCCATTTACTTCACATTTTGTTGGCGGGCCTGGGACAATATACCGAAGATAGTCTTCCAAAGAACTTCCCCAATGCGTATAATCGTGGGTGCCCCGTTTGGTTGGCACCTCTCTTTCACCGACCCAGGCTATTTGTAATCTCGTATTAACCAGGAGCAAAACTTAATGTCGAAAATACTCTCAGTCTCTCTTATTATTCTTGCAGCCTTCACTCTGGCCCTTTCGCAAGAGCCCAGTCGCAACGATCCGCCCAGCACCGGCCTGGCGCCGAAAGTCATTAACGGAATCGGCCGCGCCGATGTTCGCGTTCGTGACGAGAAGGGCGATCCTATCAAAGATGCTTACGTCAAACTAGAATCGACTCGGACGGACGGTTTCTTTTGCGAGAGCTGGAACAATACGGATGCGCGCGGCATTGCCGGGCTGCTGCCGATTCACATGGGGAATCTGAAGCTGAAGATCAAAGCGAAGGGTTATCAAAGTCAGGAACTGGAAGTCCCGTTCGATCAGTTAGGCGATCCCGTGCGGGTGACGCTCAAGAGGAAGTAGTTTATAGAGTTGTTTAGAGGCGGCCTACGGCCCGCCATTTGTTTCGGGAAAGGCGGGCAGTAGCCCGCCTCTAAACGATTAATAAGTTCAGCGAGCGCGGACCTCCAAACTACACACCCGCCGGCTGCGCAGCCTTCTTATCGGGCGCGTAATAGAGAATTCGATTGCAGTTATCGCAGGTGATGATCTCTGCGCCGCGGCGCACCTCGGACATTATCTGCGGCCGCAGCGACATGTAGCAGGCCATGCACGCGCCGTTGCGCGCTTCGGCCAGGGCGACGCCGTCGCGAATTCGAGAAACAATGCGCTTGTAAAGTGCGCTGGTTGTTTTCGGCAATTCTCTCAACAACCGTTCGTGTTCGGCGCGGGCAACTTCGAGTTGCTGTTGCTGCACCTTTGCCTGCTCGTCGAACGCTTTGAAGCTTGCTTCCATTTCACCGCGCAGCTTTTCAACTTCCGGCGCGCGTTCGCCCAATTCTTTTTCGGCAGTATCAAATACTTCCATCTGCTCGAGCACTTGCGTTTCGAATGCCGAGATCTGTTTGCGCGCGGCGTCGGCTTCACGAATAGCGGCGGTATATTCGTCCGGCTTCTTCGCGGCCATCAGATTTCGATCGGCACGTTCGGCTCGTTGCTTCTGCTCGAAAATTTCTTTTTCCACCCGGGCTCGTTCCTGGAAAGCCGTGTCGCGTTTCTCTTCCAGTGCGCGAATTTCAAAGGCGCGCTGATCGAACTCTTTTTCGATCTCGGCGCGCCTTTCGGGGATGTTTTCTATTTCGGCTTGTAGCGTTCTTATATTCGTATCTGCATTTTGCAAAGCTATTAACTGCGCTAACTCCGCTTTCACTCTTTATTTACTCCTCAGATATTTGGCTTTATTAATGATGACTTTCATCGAAACCATAATCACACAGAGAGAGGGGCAGGCGCAAGGAGAGGTCACCGTATGACCTATTATTCCCTTGATAGCGAGATTGGCGGCGTGTTATACGGTCATCCGACATATGAAATTAACCAGCCACCGCATTAAAGCAATTTATGTTCTGCCGGTGATTATCGTTGCTTCGATAACGTCGAGGACCCAGACTCCATCGCCAACCCCCGCCCCAGCTCCACCTGCAAGCGACATCTTTATCGTTGAGCTGAAGACAAAACTTGACCGGAAGGAGAGAACGGATGAATTGAAATTCGGCGAGCCAAAGAAGATTACTGACTTTGCCGGCTACAACAATCAGCCCTTCTTCATGCCCGACGGTCGGAGCGTTCTCTACACCTCGATCAGAAACAAACAGGCAGACATTTATCGCTTTGACGGTCGCACCGACGCAACGGCGCAGGTCACGAACACGCCCGAGAGCGAATATTCACCGACGCTGATGCCGGATCGACAAAATATTTCGGTGGTGCGTGTTGAAGCTGACGGCAAGACGCAAAGACTCTGGAAGTTTCCATTGGACGGAGGAGCTCCGTCGTTGATCCTGGAAAACATCAAACCGGTTGGATATCACCTCTGGATCGACGATCACACACTCGCACTTTTTGTCCTCGGTGGTCCAGGCAAACCGAACTTCCTTGAGATCTACGATACGGGCACTCAAAAATCAGAATTCCTGGTGGACAATCCAGGCCGGGTCCTGCGCAAAATTCCAAATCAGAACAAGTTTAGTTTCGTGCAGAAGATTGCGGATAGTAACTGGGAGATCAAAGCGTTCGACCTGCACACTCACACCATCGCGTCATTGATCGCGACAGTTCCCGGGGTGGAAGATTATGCCTGGCTGCCGAACGGGAAGTTGTTGATGGCAAAGGATTCGAAATTGTTTGCGGTGGTTCCATTAACGGGTGGCAAATGGGAAGAGGTCGCGGATTTTTCGAACGCGGGAATCAAACGAATCACGCGCATCGCCGTCAGTGGAAACGGCAGCCGCATCGCCATGGTGGCGGTTCTGGATAAGAAATGATCAGGTTCGGAGTTTCGCCTTCAGGCGGCCAAAGGCGGACTCCAAACTAGTTGAGATCCCCGAAGCGGTGTTGAAGAAGAGCAGCGATGACAATCACCGCCGTCTCAGCGCGCAGAATGCGGCCACCGAGCGTAACAATCTTCCAACCCGCATCGCGCGCTTGATCGATCTCTTCGTTGGTCCAACCACCCTCAGAACCAGCCAGTGCCGTGACGCGATCGCTTTTCTGGTTCGTTTCACCGACGGCAGCAGCGAGCGACGTGCCGGCTCGTTCCGAAAACATCAAACGCAGTTCATCGCCTGTTGGCCGCTCAACAAAATCATCGAACGCGGTCGGGTCTTCAATGTCCATCAAGCGGGCGCGGCCACACTGCTTTGACGCTTCCAGGGTGATTCGTCGCCATCGGATCAGCTTCCGTTCAGCGTCAACGTCACTGCGAATTTTGACATCAGCACGGGCGTTGATTACCGGAATGACGCGAACAACACCCAACTCCGTCATCTTCTGCACGCCCAGGTCAAACTTTTCACCCTTCAGTAAGGCCACTGCCAGAGTCAGATTGAGTGGTGATTCGGGCCGCGCCGGTTCGACTTCGTCGCCGACGGATATTTCAGTTGAGTCGCGCGTGACGCTTTGGACCAGGCCGCGCACCTCTCGACCGGCGCCGTCAAAAACATAAACTTCATCACCGCTTTTGAGCCGCAGCACGTCACGCAGGTGTCGTGTTTCTTCCGCGCTCAACGTGACAGATTTAGCGTCGGACGCGAATGCCTGAGGTGGTGCGTAGAATCTGCGACGAGTCATAAGGATCTTGAGTCAGAAGCCCGACCGTTAGGGAGGGCTATTGTCGAAGAAGGCCCTCCCTAACGGTCGGGCTTCTGACACCTTTCTTCAAATTACGAGCGCTGCCCACTCTCCGTCTTGATCAATTTCAAAATCCACGACCGCCAATTCGAGCAACCGCGACTTAACCATTTCCACCTGCGAATCGAGAATTCCCGAAAGCACCAGCCGTCCACAGGTCGCGCCCAGCAGTCGCGGCAGCAATTCAACAATCACAGGCGCCGTCAGATTCGCGCAAACAAGATCGGCCGACTCCGTTTCATCATTTACGCTGCCAACGCGGAAATAGATTCGATCAGGGACATCATTCAAGCGCGCGTTGTCTTTCGCAATTTCGATTGCTTCCGCGTCGGTGTCGCACGCTTCAATACGCGCATCGGGAAACATTATCGCCGCCGCAATTGCCAGAATCCCGGTCCCGGCGCCTACGTCCAGAAAGCTTCCGCCCTGAAAATATTTTTCGATCGCTTTCAAGCAGAGTCGCGTCGTCTCGTGTGTGCCCGTGCCGAAAGCCATGCCGGGATTGACGCGAATAATAATCGGTGGTGCACCGGATCCGCCGGATGATGCGAGTGCTGCTGACTCAATCCATGGCGGGGCGATGATAAATCGGCCAACTTCGACTGGCCGCCAGTTTTTCTTCCACTCTGCCAACCAGTCGCGATCGGCGATTTCTGATGTTTTAAAATTCAGCGAAAAAGACGTGAACTGTCCATGAATCTTTAAAGCGTGGATCAATTCCGCGCGGACTAACGCGGTGTCAGGTGGGGTGTCGAAATAGCCACGGACATTGAAGCAATCATCGGGAGCGGCCGAGGTCTCGGTGCCCAGGGCCCCCGCTTCCATCAAGCCATACTCGATCGCTTCGCGGGCCGGGCCGGTGGCGATCACATCAAGCGCAGTCCAGCTCTTTGCATGCGCCGCCGTCACTTGATTCCCATTTCATTAAGCAGATGATCGCGTTCGCGCCAGTCGGCTTCGACCTTCACGAAAAGTTGAAGGTGAGACCGGTGGCCCAGAAGTTTTTCAATCTCGCGCCGCGCGCGCATGCCGATCTGCTTCAAACGCTGCGCTCCGTGACCAATTACGATCTTCTTTTGTGATTCGCGCTCGACAAAAATCACGCAATGAATGCGCGTGAAATCTTCGCGCACTTCTTCCCATTGCTCGGTCACCACGGCTGTCACGTAGGGAATTTCTTCGCCGGTTGTTTCGAGAATCTTTTCGCGGACAATCTCGGCCGCCAGGGCGCGGATCGGCTGATCTGTTAATTCATCTGCGCCGAATAACGCTTCGCTCTCCGGCAAGTGATCAAGCATCTCTCGCAATAACTGTTCAATCTGATCGCCCTTCAAGGCCGAAATTGGAATGATGGATTTCCATTCATGTTCGGATTTGTACCACTCGATCAAAGGCAGCAGCTTTGCCTTGTCCTTCATACGATCGGTTTTGTTGAGCAGCAGCAGCGACGGTTGGGCGGATTGCTTGACCAGATCAAGGACGAAGCGATCGCCATTGCCGGTGGCGGCGGACGCGTCGCGAATCAGGCAAACCAGGTCAACGCTGAGCAAAGCCTCGTGCACGGCGACCATCATGCGACGATTTAGTTCATAGCCGGGCTTGTGCACTCCGGGCGTGTCAACCAAAACGATCTGGCCTTCGGGCTTGGTAACTATTCCGAGAATCTTGAAGCGGGTAGTTTGTGGTTTGTTTGAGACAGCGGCAATCTTTTCGCCGACCAGCCGGTTCAGCAAAGTCGATTTGCCCGCGTTCGGACGTCCGATGAGGGCGACATAGCCGGCGTGAAAGGAAGAAGATGATTCAGTTACCATTCCGGCTTCAGCATAACCCCTTGAGCGGCTGGCCAAAAGTGAACTCAACCAGGTGACCATCAGGATCGCGCACCATCGTGAAGTAGCCGACCACACCACCCACCTCAACCGGCGGTTCAACCAGAATGTTTTGTTGGCGGGCAATAGCAGCGATGCGATCGACTTCCGCACGCGAATCGCATTGGAAACCGAAGTGATCGAGACGCGCTTTGACTTCGTCTTGCACGATTACCAAAACGAAGACTGGATCTTCATCGCGTTTTGTTGCCGGCCCCAGCCAAACATTATGCCGTCCTTCGATTCGGCGGTCTCGCACGATCTTCAGACCGCAGAATGAAGTGTAGAACTCGACAGAGGCCCCGATGTCGCTGCAGTTGATTGTGATGTGTGTCCAGCGCGGCGCCATGCTTAAACTTAGGCGGGCAGACCTTTCCGAGCCACATCCGCCAGAACCTCACAGAAGCGATCCAACTCCCAGAGCGTTGTATAGAGATTTGGTGTGATGCGGATGCCCGTGAATTCTTCGTGGACAATTGGGGTGGTGAAGATGTGATGCTTGCTGAAAAGATAGCTGCCGATCTTTCCCTGATCGAGTCCTTCGATCTGCACGTTGGCAATTGCACACATCTGGTTCGGATCGAAGGAAGTGTTGAAGCGAACTTTCGGCACGTCTTTAAGTTTGTCCATCCAATAGCGCGAGAGATAACGCAGCCGCGCTTCCTTGCGTTTGCCGCCGATGCCGTTGTGAAACAAAAGCGATTCACCGATCGCCAGCTTGGGCGCCGCCGAATGCGTGCCGATCTCTTCGAACTTTCTGATGTCGCCCTTCTGTTTTTCTTCGGCGGCAAACAGCGGCCAGACTTTCGCGATCTTGTCGCGCTTGATGAAAAGCAGGCCAGTGCCTTTGGGACTGAATAGCCATTTGTGAAGCGAAGTCGCGAAATAGTCACAATCCAGATCGGGTTGTCTGAAATAGAACTGCGCGAATGAATGAGCCCCGTCGACGATTGTTTCCACTCCGTGCCGCCGGGCCATCTGGCAGACGGCTTTCACCGGCGTGATTTGCCCGGTGATATTGATTTGATGAGCGATTTGGATCAGACGAGTGCGCGGTGTGATTGCGTGTTCAAAGGCCGTGGTGATTTCTTCAATGTTCTTGGGCGGAATAGGAATTCTTATCAAGTTGAGCTTAATGCCTTCGCGTTGTTCACGTTGGCGGATCGTCGTCAGCATCCGTCCGTAATCCTGAGTGGTCGTCAGAACTTCATCACCGGATTTGAGATCCATTCCGAGCAGCAATGTTTCAAGTCCTTCTGACGCGCCGCGCGTGATCGCAATCTCTTCACGATCACAACCGAACAATTCAGCAAGCCCCGTGCGAATCGTTTCCGATTGCGGCTCGAGGATTTGCCACATCGTATATGCGGTCGCGTCTTCCTGCTGCCAGATGTAACGCACCAGCGCTTCGGTCACGATGCGTGGGCTTGGGCAGACGCCGCCGTTGTTGAGATTGATGATGCCGCGCGTGACAGTGAAAGCATTCTGGATCGTGGACCAGTAGTCTTCATCCAGCGCTGCCTGCTGCGGCGTCAGATGCGCCACCGTTTTTGTCGCGGCCTGAATTTCTTTCAAGAGGCCGGCTATTGTCGATGACGAAACGGCGGCGAGGCCGAGCGACTTTCCGGCCAGAGATAGAAAATTGCGGCGATGAAATTGAGTGGTGGTCATTTCGGTTTTTCCTTTTTCGATGGAAAGGATTAACCACAGAGGACACAGAGAAGATATTTCTTAATGACTGGGATGTTTTCTCTGTGTCCTCTGTGGTAAATCGTTTAGCTCTCAACTTCATACCCTGCATTAACCCACGCGGTGGTGCCGCCGGTCACATTCAGCAGGTTCGCAAAGCCCTTCTGCTGCAAGATACTCGTAGCCGCGCTCGAACGATAACCACCGGCGCAGATCACCGCTGTCGGTTTGGCCAAATCCAGTTGGAGTTTCGGCAGAACCTCGCGCAGTTTTGCCAGCGGCGCGGTGATCGCTCCCGGCGCGTGTCCGCTTTGATATTCGGGTGGCCGTCGCACATCGATCACCTGGAGATCTGCTTGTGTCTTGATCAAATCCTTTAGTTCAGAGACTGAGATTTGTGGGACCGCGGCGACTTCAAATCCATTTCGGTCCCACGAGAAAATTCCGCCGGCCAGAAAACCATCGACATTTTCCACGCCGACGCGCGCCAGCCTGAGTTGGGCTTCGCCGACTTTCTCTTCAGATTCAGCCACGATCACAATCGCTGAGCTGAGCGGAATTAATGAGCCGGCCCACGACGCGAATTGCCCCCCGAGGCCAATGTTTAGCGATCCGGGAACGTGGCCGGCGCCAAACTCAGCGGCCGATCGCACATCCAGGATGATCGCGCCATCCTGCGCGCGCTTGAAAACTTCGGCGGGCGTCAGGGCTTTCGGCTGCGGGAGTTGATCCATTGCCGGGGCTCCCGCGCGGTTAATCTCGGCATCCTTCGCGAAGTAAGCAGGAGCTTCAGGCAGATCTGTCGTCATCATTTTGACGAACTGATTTTTCGTCATCGGTTGCAACGCATAGTTGAATTGGCGCTGTTGTCCGAGGGTTGAAGACGTTTCCGTGGAAAGGTTCTTCCCGCACATCGAGCCTGCGCCGTGCGCCGGATAGACTTCCACGGTGTCATTCAATTTCAGGAGCTTGTTATGCAGACTGTCGTACATCATCCCGGCCATGTCTTGCGGAGTGTAACCCTTGCCGCCGGCGAGATCCGGCCGCCCGACATCCCCGATGAATAACGTGTCGCCAGTCAGAACTTTTTGTGGATCGGCGGAAACTTCGGTGTCGACGACTAAAACGCAAATACTCTCAGGCGTATGGCCGGGCGTTTCCATGATACGCAACCTCACCCGACCAATGTTCAGTTCGTCGCCTTCCTTGACTGCGCGATGCGCAAAAGCGGCGCCCGCCTTTTCGCCGAAGACGATCTCGGCGCCGGTGCGCGCGGTGAGTTCGCGATGGCCGCTGATGAAATCCGCATGCAGATGCGTTTCGATGATGTACTTGATCTTAAGATTCTGCGCTAGCGCTTCGTCGATGTATTGATCGACATCCCGTTGCGGATCGACAACCGCAGCTTCGCCGTCTGAACCAATCAGATAAGAGGCATGAGCGAGACAGCCGAGATAGAACTGCTTGAAGAACATGGCACCATTCAGCGGAGGGAATTGAATCGGCGGAATTCTCTCGCAAAATAAGGCGCGCCGCAAGGCACTCAAAACGTGGGTACCGGAGTAATTCTGTGGAGATAAACGTAATTGGCGAATCAGCGCTCGCGGATTCACCTCACTCAAACCTCATCCTGTTAATCGGTTCGACGTCAGACTCGTCTGAATCGATGGGTATTTCCAGGGTATGCTCCGCAATGATGAGAAAGGTGCGCAGCCGTGCGTCCACACGACTGATTCCTTGCGCGTCTCTTTTCGCGCGATCGAAATCATACATCGCCAGCATGCCTAAGGTCTCTGAAATCTGGCTGGCGATTTCGGCGACCGAATTCTCGCTAGAGGTGTTCATCTCGCCGTTCTTATAGTATTGCTGGCCGAAACCATTCATGGTGACGGCCGCGGCGCAAATCTCGTTAAATTGGTCGATCAGCGGTTCGGCGATCTGAAATGATCGACTGGTGTCATGTCGCGCGAATGCGCGAGCAATTGCCAACAGCGTCTGCATTTGTTCGTTGTCTTCCGCGCGCACGGAGGTCGTGACCAGGTTTCTTGCCTGTTCAAGATATTGCACTGCCTGTGACTTCTTCAGGCCGGGGCCGATATGATCGACAATTTGACTGACCAATGCGTTGCGTTCTGACGGCCGAAACTTACTCAGCAGTCGCAATGCCTCATCGAAATTTCCTTTTTCCGCCGCCGCGGTGATCTCCTGCTCCTGGAGAGCGTGCAGCATCTGTTTCCGCTGGGCTGCGTTAGTAATCCGGTTGGATACTATTTGTTGCGCGCGTGGCACATCCCCAGTTGCCGCGACCCGGTTCACAACCTGCTGATAAAGGAAATCTCGCATCGGCGAAGGCGCCTGTTCTACCGATTCCAACGCAGTTTCGACCGGCTCTGTGGCGACGGCGGTTTGGTATCGCTGCCATTCCGCGGCTGGTTGATTGGTCGATCCAACCAACTCCATAACCTTCTTGCTAATTGCCTCGCTGCGATCAGGCGCAAAGGTCTTAACTTCATTATCCATCTGCGCGACAAAGGCGGCCAGACTGCGGGCCACGGTGTAATCCGGCGTATAAAAATTTTGCGCGGATGGTGAATAAGACAACAACTCCGAAATGATCTTCAGAAACAACTCGCGACGCTCTTCGTCTGAAAGCAAACGCCCAGGTTCCGTACTGTCGCCGTCTTGTTTCGCGGCGGTGGGGACGGTGCGAACGATTTGAAAGAGGCTGGTAGAGAGATAGGCAGCCTCCGGTGTCTTGATTAAATCCTCAGCTTCGATCTTCCTGGCAATATCATGGGCCAGACGCATTCCTAACGCTCGATCTTTGGAAGCCAGACTGGTCAGGGTCTGGATCAGTAACGATGAAGAGTTCCGCTTAAGCAGGTCCTCAGCTAACTCAAAGGCGCGTTTTGGATCAGCAGTCGCAATTTGATTCATCAAAGAGGATTCGAGCTGTAGTTCCTGAGTGTTGGCCACGGACTCGTTCACAACGTCATTTGACATCCGTGTGGCCTGGAAGAATTTCAGTGCGGCTTCAGGATCATGGGGCGCCAGTGCGCTAATCAGTTGTTGTCGCAACTTCATCACCAGTTGATAATCTTCAAAGTCCTGTTCGCGATCGCTGTTGTCGGCGATGATCTGCCTGATGGCTTCAGTTGCTTTCGCCATCAAAGCTGACGCTTTCTTTTCATCCGATGGCCACCACAACTGCGCCGCTCTAATGCGCAGGGTTACCACCGTCTCAGGAAGGTGAAGCTGGTCCAGGTCTTGAGAGGTTTCGATTAATAACGCGAGACCTTTTGCCTTTCGCGTGTCCTCGTTTTTTCGGAATCGCAACTCTTCGTCCGTGGCTTTGCGTAATTCGGAAATCTTGATTTCGTATTTGCCTGACGCCTCAGCGTCGTTCAGGGCTGCGACTTCAATGCGACAAGTACCGGAAGTGTCAGAGATGATTTCTGCGTATTCGGTGCCCACAGTTCCGGACGGGCTGTCGAACTGATGCAGCAACCGGCCGTCCGGATCGAAAACGCGGATGACGACATCGATCCCGCGCTGCTCGACCGCGAGCTGAACGAATTGATCTTTTTCCAGGCTTATGGTGTAGCTGTGCGTTTGTCCGCCGGACAAAGTTCTTTCAATGCCTTTGCCCGGCTGAAGAGTCGCAGAGGTCACCTGGCCGTTGATGGCCGGTATAAAAAATATCGCGAGAAAGAAAAGTGCACTGAGTCGGCGCATGATCAGTTCCTTTACTGGTTGGCGGCCGGGATTAGGTTCTGGCCGGCACAGCTACGATGAGCTTATGACACCGAACCGATACCGGTAGTTCCGGAGAATAAGTGTTAGGGTCAGGTAATCGAACGTGGGTTGCCTCGGTGGGTTCGGAGGCAGAGTTCAGGGTTAGGGTGTGGGTTCGCCGTTCGGTAACTTATAAAACTCTCTTGCCGGCTTCAAAGGACGCAGCATCCAGTAAGGCCGGCGCTCACCGTTTGGCGAATACTTGTCCGCCGGACGCGTCTCTGCCAGCCACTTTTTATAGACCTCGTGCGACTTTGCCGTATCAACGTGAATATCGCCGTAGGTGTCGGCCGGATCGGCTTTGCGGACGCGCACGGCCTGGTGCCAGCAATGCATTCCGGAAACCGGATCGGGGTGCACCGGGAAAGTTAGATTCTGATGCACGCCGACATCGTTCCACCAGATTCTCAGGGTGTCTTTGTCTGTTGATTCGTAAGCTCCGGCGCCACGTTCCCTTTTCAAGCCCCATTTGTCGCCGACATGATCTAGCCGGACCGTGGCCATCAATTGCTTCTGTCCGCTCTCATGAACTTTCCAACGGCCCATGTGATGACTGCAGGCGACGATGCCGGGCTTGATGCCCTCAGTTACCCAGGCGCGCACCACGAAATATCCAATTTCAGTTTCGACACGCACGAGATCGCCGGTGCGCACGCCGAGTTTGGCCGCATGACTTGTATGCAGCCACAGCGGATTCGTGTGCGCGATTTCATTCAACCATTTCGCGTTCGCACTGCGAGTGTGAATCTGGATCGGCAGACGGAAAGTCGAGATCAGAATCGTTTGATCGGCTTCAAGATTGTCGGGGTGAACGTGACTGGCGATGTAAGTCGGAATTGCGCATTCCGGCCAGCCCCAATCAGCGAGCGTCTTGGAAAAAAACTCGAGTTTGCCGCTGGGCGTGGGGAAACCACGCTTAATCTCGCCATCGACTTTCACGCCGACTAAACGACGCCCGTCTGCGTCACCATCGGGACTCGGAACCGGGACCACGTTCGCAGATGCAGGCTTTGCTGCGCGCGTGAAGACGCGATGGAAATGATCTTCGCGGATGTCTTCGAGTTCTTCACGCGGCACATTCTCTTCATAGATCGCGCCGACCTTTTTATTTATTTCGAAGGACCCGTAACGTCGCATGAATTCAAGCGGCGTCAGGTTTTCTTCCGCTGCCTTCTCAGGCAATCCCGGAACTGAGTTTTCAAAGATCCATCCATAGTACTCGTCGACGCTCAAACGCGTGCCTGGATTCTTCTTCGATTCAACGAACTGTCGAATCCCTAGGCTGCCGTCGCGATCGATGCGCCACGTCAGCTCCATCCAGAATTCGTTTTCTTCCCAAACCTCGCCGGGATTTACTTCGCGCGTGTCGTTAACATCATCGCCGTTTCGCTGCCGCGCCGCCCGCATCACCGGCTGACGAAAGCCCAGCCATTGCGCGTCGTGCGTTTCGTAGGAATGAATGTCGTGCCGCTCAGGCCCCAGGCCCATCGGCAAAATGTAGTCGGCAAAGTAAGCGGTTTCGCTCCACACGGGAGTAAGCGCGACGTGACAGCCGATCAGATTTTCATTGGTGAGCGCTTCAATCCACGAGAAGCCATCCGGGTTGGTCCATACCGGGTTGTAAACGCGTGTGAAGTAAGTATCGAGGCGGCCGCGTCCTTCCTTCAGAAGGTGCGGCAGGAGAAAAGACATCTCGTGCATTGAGAGAGGGAACTCGCGCGGCCAGGTTTTCTCGTTCCACATTTTCGGATGCGGCGGGGTGTGGATTGGCTTGGGCACAAACTTGTTCCAGGCATTTGGGAACACACCACCTTCAGTCGCGACCGCGCCCAGCAAGGCATTCAGCATGAAGAGCGCTCGCGCAGCTGACCAGCCGTGACTTACACCTGAGGTCACACTGCGCCAGTTGTGACTGCTGAATCTGGTTCCTGCCGTCGCTACGATTTTCGCGATCTCTTCGATCGTGTTCGCGTCGACGCCGGATTCTTTCGCGGCGAAATTGAAGGTGTATTCTGCATAGAGTTGTTTCAGTGCGCGCTCGAATTCTTCGAAGTTTACCCGGTCGCTACCGCTCCCGGTACTGACCTCATCGCCCTTGGCCCGATCTTCATCATCGCGCCGTAGGCGCGAAATGTTTATAGAACTGTCGCCTTCATTTAAACCTAACCCGCTCGAATCGAAATGCGATGCATTTCGATTCGAGCGAGAATCTGGGGATGATGCATCGTTGTTTACAAATATGTCGCCGCTACGCGGCTGGGCTTCTGATATCTGACTTCCGACCTCTGATCTCTGTTCCAGATACTCTTCCCAATTCCACCACCGTCTGACAAACTCGCGATTGTAAAGATTGTTCTGAATAAGATAATTCGCGATTGATAAAAGAATCGCAGCCTCTGATCCAGGATAGGGCGCGATGAAAACGTCAGCATGAGTCGCCGTGTTTGAAAGCCGCGTATCAAAGACGATTAGTTTCGCGCCGCTCGCTTTGCCGTCCATCACGCGTTGCGCGTGCGGGTTGAAGTAGTGGCCCGATTCCAGGTGCGCGCTGATCAGCAGAATCACCTTCGCGTTCGCGTGATCGGGACTCGGGCGATCCAGCCCCATCCAAAGTTGATAGCCCTCGCGCGCTCCCGATGAGCAAATGTTTGTGTGCGAGTTGTGCCCGTCGACGCCCCAGGCCGCGAGAATTCTTTCCGTGAATCCATCTTCGCCCGGCCGCCCGACGTGATACATGATCTCGTCGCGACGATCTTCGACAATCGCTTTGCGGATACGAGACGCGAGATCGTCGAGCACTTCATCCCAACTCACGCGTTCCCAATTTCCGGCGCCGCGTTTGCCGCTTCGTTTCAGTGGATAAAGAATGCGATCGGGATCGGTAATTTGATTGAGTGTGGCCGGGCCCTTCGCACAATTCCGTCCGCGGCTTCCGGGATTTTCCGGATTGCCTTCGAACTTCTGAATCTTATTTGTGTCTTTGTCGATGTAGGCCAGCAGTCCGCAAGCCGACTCGCAGTTGAAACAAGTCGTCGGCACAAGCTGATAACGCCGCTCCTTGCGTCGTGGCCAGGCTTGCGAATCCAATTCAGTCCAATCATCCCAGCGCTCCTTTGGTGGGAACGCTGAGAGGTGGATGCGTGAAGGGCCGGGGTAGGTGTTTTCACGGCGCGACTCGGTCCCTTCGTGAGCAGCATCGACTCGTTGATTTGGTTCGTCGGAGTTCATAGTACTGTCAGGCGCTTCGCCCTTAACCCCCGATTCTCTGGTAAGCGATATCAATAAACTCTTTGGCGACGGGTAGATCAACGGGTGATGTCACCGTAATCTCAAGATCTCCCGTTCCGAAGTGACCAATGGACGAAACATCACGTGAGATTTTTGGAGGGTTGAAAATCTCTTTCGGCTTCAGTTTTAGATAAAGAACAATCTTCTGCTTTTTCACTTCCATGCAGACAATGTTCTGAGCGATTCTGTAGGCAACGTAGAGTTTCTTGGGGACTTCCTCCATCGCGCTATCCAGATTCATGATGTGCTCTTTGAGCTCGAACACCATTTCCCTGATGTATTCAGATTTCCCGGAAATGTGCTGTTCAAAACTGTAGACACCGGTAGCCTTCGTCAAAGCTGCTTTCTTACCTGCAGCTACCATGACAGGGTTCTTGTTACCGGCGGCGATGTCCGGAGAAGTAGATACCGTCCGGTGAAAAATCTCTTCGAGAAATAAACAAGAATTCTTGAAGAGGCGGTAGCGCCAAAGCTCGATGTTCGCGCCCATCACTTGCACTGCGTGTAGGTCGTACTTTTTGTAGTTGGGCGCAAGGCAGATCACGCGAACGTCCGACCAATCAACTTTCACTTCATTCCCGAGCGACTTCTGAACTGCAATGTGAAAGTCGCCTCTGTGGTCATGGATCCATGAGAGATAAAACAGACTTTGGTTAATCAGTTCTGATGATTCGACCTTCTTGTATTCAATGATTACCGGGTTGTTGTCTTCTGACAAAGCCAGAGTGTCGATTCGTCCAGCATGCTGTGCCCCGGTTGAAAACTCTGACGATACAAATCTGCAGTTAAAAACAGGAGCGAGATTGGCTTCAATTAGGGACTGAAGTTCTTTCTCTGTCATGAAGTTCGTTTGTTCGACAGGGATAAGTTTTTTGTTTGAGATTTGGAAGATTGGCATTCCCGCCTCTAATTAATTTGACTTATATCCAACTAAGTCATTTGTCGTCTTCGTCGAGACCGCAATCTCTCCATCACCAACTCGCCGTCAATCAGTTCCACTTTTCCTTCATCAATCTCGCGCATTCGTCGTTCAGCTTCCTCGGCCCAAGCCGCGTCAATCTCCTTCTGATTCGGACCGTCGAGACTCGTGAGCAAGTGATCTGCGAGCATCGCTCTTTCGTTCGGCGAAAGTGAGAGTGCTGCGCTGAGAATCTCTTCGAAGCTGACTACCATTCCTCTTCACCTATCGGCGGACCAGAATCTATTTCGGGGTGTCTATTTGTTTCGGTCACGTTCGAAACAAGGCTTTCCAACGTAAGTTCTCGTTCGGCTAGAGATTCGTTACTTGAGCCGCGATCCTCTCTGATAAGTTCGGTGCTGTCGCTATGGCGGCGCTCGCTTAGCTGCTGGCGAATCCCTGCGGCTGTCCGAAAAGTTTTATCCATTGGCCCTACCACTCGATGTTCATTTGAATTCCTAATCACGACTAGAGTCGCGCCAGCGCATCAAATCCTAAAGCGAACTCAATCGCTATACGTACCTCGCGCATTCGTTCAGGCGACAATTCTGTAATTAGATCGCGAAGCTGTTCCTTGGGAACTGTTTGAAGGTTATACGCGTTTACGACGCATTGCTCGAACGTGCCGTCATCTCCCGGAGTCAGCGTAACTTCGGAAGGAACGCCGCGGATCGTCGTTGTAACTTGGGCTACCGTTACGTTGGTGAGATAGGAGATGGCAGAATTGCGAGTCAATATCAACACCGGGCGGCGTTTATCTGGAGCACGAAACTCGTACCAATAAAGATCTCCCTGTTTCATGGCTCATCCCAATGTTGCTCATCCAGCCATTCCTCAATCTCCCCAGGTTGTTGCGGATGCTCCACATAGCCCTGTTCGTCTCGCCGTTCTTTGGCGATTATTTCTCGCTGTTGCACGGCCCTTTCCAAGGCGACCTTCATGAAATCCGATGGCGTCATCTGCAATGCTGCCGTAGCCTGCTGCACCTCTGCCAGCAACGATTCGTCTATCGACAAATGAATGGTTTCCATAACGTTATTCTAACACCCTAACCCGTATGCGCTCTCTTTCGTGTTGGCGTGTCACTTCAGGGTCGCCGAAAAAACTTCTTCCATCAAAAACGGCTGGCGGCAGCCGCTCGAAGACGTCAGCTGGCGACGGCTGTCAGTCCAGATTGGATACGAGACACCGGCAAATGACACCAGCCCTTCATAGTCGCCTTGCTGGTTTCCATAGTTGATCCCGTCGCAGGGAAAGATTCCGTTGCAGTCGTGTTCGTTCGAGCTGATCGTGCTGACACGAATGTCCGCTCCCGGAAAACTCACGCCGCCGTTCATCGATCGCGCCAGGTAGTAATCGGTCTGATAGCGTGCGCCGGTCGTGTCGTTACGCGTGTCATAGAACGCAACGTTGACATCGCCGTTGGTTGGATCGATCGACATCCAGTGATTGAAGCGATCGACTGAGAATCCAAATTGATCCGGTACGCGTGTCGCTGCAGACCATGTTTGTCCGTTGTTGTCGGAGTGAGATATGAAAATGTCCGTGACGTTCGCCGTCGTCAGGTCCATCCACGAGCAATAGATACGGCCGCGATGCGGGCCGTTAGATACATCAACGCCGAGCGACGGGTAAACCAGCGCGCCGCGGAATGATTCCGCCGGAATCGCGATGTCGAACGGCAAGGTCTTGTGCGAAACCGTGACTGGGACTCCCCAGCTGCGGCCAGCGTCAAACGACCGATTAATAACAATCGCATTCGCGTTGTAGTCGTTCCAGGCGACATATAGTTCACCGTTGGGACCAACAGCAGGCGAAGCGCCAATCGCTCGACCGGGACCCGAAGGATCGTCGGCACGAGTCACCGAAAAGCTGGCGCCGTGATCCGAAGAAGTCGCCACGCGCACGCCGCCGCCGATCGATCCACCTGACGCCGCGTCCCACGCGATGTAAACATTGTCTCGCAACGCGCTGGTGGCGTTCGTATCCGTGGTGATCATGGGCTTGTCATTGAAATGGTTGGTTCCGTTTTCAAACGAGAAGAAATTGACCGACGGATAAGTCTTACCACCATCAGTGGATTTGGCGACGGCCATTTCGGTTCCATTGATTCCATTTCCGCCGCCGAAAAAGACCACGATGTAGCCATAGAAGACACTGCCTTGCGTATCGAATGCCAGCGTCGGATCGGATCCAAAATCAATTCCGTTTGCTCCCTTGGCCGGTGGCAAAGGCAAGTCCACTCCGCCCCAGCTGCCACCACCATTTGTTGAATAGTATCCGCGCATCGGTAGACGGAAAATCTCGTTCGATCCGGCGGCCAGGACTTTCGGCTTGTTCTGATTGATCGTGATAAAGGTTTCGCTTTGCGGGCCGCACTCATTCGACACATCGACGTTGCCGTTCACGGTTGTGGATGACGTGCTAAGCGGAGCCAGGTCACCTCCGTTGTCGCGTATGAATTCGTATTTGCTCCACCAGGTCGGATCGTGCGAGCTATTTTGCGCCGAAACGCCGGCCGGGCGGCTGGAAATACAAAGGCTTAATGATACCAATGCAAAGAGACCAACAATCGCTAAGTGAAATTTGTTCGTCATAACTTTTCTCCCTTGAATAGATGCGGACGGGCTTACCCGGGGGAATCGAACAGGTAACTCTAGTGGCCGGATTTTATCCCAACCCGGACGCGCTTGAAAACTAACTTCAGGGCCGGCTCAAAAGTTCAGCATCACCCCACATCTTCTTCGACTCACTTATCCGCGCCAGATGATGATCGTCGTGTCTTATGATCAAGAAGACCGTACGGAACCGCGAGCGGAGCGAGGAAATGCTGCCATTCAACTCTCAACTATCGTTCAGCGCAATTCGAAGGTGAATCCTTGATCCGCTCGCTACCCCTACTATTCACTTCCCAACCACCAAAACCTTCGCGATGGTCGTGAAATAAACTTGCGTGTTATCAACCGCGAGAAACTTATTCCACGAGTCTTCGCCCCGATCGAGCGTCACCGGCTCTCCGCCGCCGGTTGAGATTTTGCGAAGCAAATATGTATTGCTTGTCTCGCGCTCGAAATAATAAATCGATTTGTCGCCGGCGACGAACTGCATTACTTCACTGATACTCGGCGCCAGTTTCGCCGGCTCGCCGCCTTTCTTGGCAATCTTCATCAGGACCCAGTCATTGTGATTGTCCATCTGCGCGTAGAAGAGATTGTCGGTGTCCTGGACCATGTCGGACATCGGCCCCTTGCTCGAATTGCGATAGAGCAGTTCTTCAGTGCCGCCGGTCTTCGCGATTTTCCTGATGCCGGTCGCGCCGACCCAGTAAACAAAATCGCGATCGACGCAGAGACCGCTGTAGCCTTCCTGTCCGGTCGCAAGTTTTTGCGTCGGGCCCCCGCTCTTCTTCGCAAACAGCACCGGCAGATTGTGTGAGCCGGTGCTGCCGTAAACCAGCCAGTAAATGTTTTCCTCATCGACGCTCATTTCATCAGGCTGCCCGGGCGCGTCACGAACGATCAATTCGCTTTCGCCGCCGGCTTTCGGCACTCGATAGATGTGGCCCGGTTCGGCCCAGTACAAAAATTTGTCGTCCACCGCGAGCGTCGGGCTGGGAAGATGTTCGCCGCCTTTGACCAGTACGGAAACGCTGCCGTCCTGGAGCGCGATGCGATTGATGTTGTTGGTGCCTTCATTCTGACTCGCGGTCGTTCCTCCGGTTACGAAGTAGACCGACGCGCCGTCAGAAATGATCTTCGACGGATGATCCTGTTTGTCGGCGAGCACTCTGGCTTTCCAGACTGCCGACTTGCAACCGAGGATCGCGGCCAGAAGTAGCGATAGCGCCAGCAATAGACTCTTTGAGGATCGGCTCAAAATAGGTTGCCTTCCATTTGCAGTTTAGGACGCGCGGTGCTGATAAAGTCACTCACCGCATTGTCATCGAGACGGCACACCGGTCGGTGACGCTCACGGTTCTGTACCGAGGCTATTTCCGGGTTGCTCTTTGCCTGACATGAAATACGAAATAAAATTCAACCGCCAAACAATCTCTTCAATTCCGAAATCCGCGCCAAGTGATGATCGTCGTGCTCGGCGACAAAGAAGATGTGATCGATAACTCTGATCCTCGTATTTAGCCGCGGATGTAAGCCTGTGCTCTTCACTTGCTCTTCATCGTAGTTATCAAGGCGCTGCACGAATTCCATTCTCACTTTGCGAAAGGCGGCGAG
>DASWQK010000088.1:0-4522 GCA_036403735.1 Pyrinomonadaceae bacterium | reverse complement strand
TTAACTCCCTCTCCCTCTGGAAAAGGGCCGGGGTGAGGGATTAGTCCGATAGCGACACGGTTATTTTGTTTTTTGAGTGGGAAGAATAATATTTCGGGGTTTACCGCTAACCCCTCACCCTAACCCTCTCCCAGAGGGAGAGGGAACAGACGAGGAACACAATCATGCCAGTCACCATCACTATACCGACACCGCTGCGACAATTCACCGGCGGACAATCTGAAATTCAAGTCGAGGCCAGTACCGCCGGCGAGGCTTTAGATCAATTGACAACGACGCACAGTGAGTTGCGTCGTCATCTTTTTAACGATCAAAACACGATGCGAAATTTCGTCAACGTCTATGTGAACGATGAAGATATTCGTCACGTCAGCGGCCCGGCGACTCCGGTGAAAGACGGCGATACAATTTTGATTGTGCCTTCGATCGCGGGCGGTGCAGCGGTGCTTGATGAAACAACCGGCAAGGATGCCGGTGCACCGCAGGCGGGGATGCCTGCGCTCCGGAACGAACTTCCCATGCTTTCGAACGAAGAGGTGGCGCGCTACAGCCGTCACTTGATCATGCCCGAAGTCGGCATGACCGGTCAGCGAAAATTGAAGGCCGCAAGTGTGTTGATGATTGGCACCGGTGGTTTGGGGGCGCCGGTCGGAATGTACCTGGCGGCCGCCGGCGTCGGGCGCATGGGCCTGGTTGATTTTGATGTTGTTGATGCCTCAAACCTGCAACGTCAGATCATTCACGGCACCAAAGATGTCGGACGTCCCAAGATCGCTTCGGCGCGCGATCGCATTCAGGACATCAATCCGCACGTCGAGATCGAAACTCACGAAACCAGACTGACGAGTGAGAACGCGCTCCGCCTGTTCGTTAACTACGATGTAATCGTCGACGGCACTGATAATTTCCCGACTCGCTATCTGGTCAACGACGCGTGCGTGCTCACCGGCAAACCGAATGTGTATGGCTCGATCTTTCGTTTCGAAGGACAGGCGAGCGTCTTTTGGGCCGAACGTGGGCCATGCTATCGTTGCCTTTATCCTGAACCGCCGCCGCCGGGTTTAGTGCCGTCATGCGCCGAAGGCGGCGTGCTCGGCGTGCTGCCCGGAATCATCGGCGCGATTCAGGCGAACGAAACGATCAAGATCATTCTCGGCGCGCCGGACATCATGGTGAACCGGCTGCTGCTCTTCGACGCCTGGCGGATGCGCTTTCGCGAATTGAAGCTGCGCAAGAATCCGGATTGTCCGGTGTGCGGTGACAATCCAACGATCACAGAGCTAATCGATTACGAACAATTTTGCGGCATCACTCAACAGACAGAGACGAAATCAACTATGGAAGAAATCACGGCAACTCAACTGAAACAGCGACTCGATCAGGGCGACGACATTCAAATCATCGACGTGCGCGAACCGCATGAATACGAGATCGGCCAGATTCCGAACTCGAAACTAATTCCGCTGGGCCAGGTGCTCAACCGCATGAATGAGATCGATCCCGATCGCGAGACGGTGGTGCACTGCAAGATGGGCGGCCGCAGCGCCAAGGCGATCGATGCCCTGCAACGTTCGGGCTTTCCCGGCAAGCTGGCAAATCTAAAAGGCGGCATCACCGCCTGGTCCGACGAAGTCGATCCGAGCGTGCCGAAGTATTAGTGGAGCGCGGTATCCCGGACCGCAGTGAGCCCAGAGAGCGAAAACTTCTTCGTCGCTTTTTACTTCAGCGGCAAGTATTGAACTCGATTAATGCACTCCTCGGGATCTCCCGTCTTGGCGATCAGTTCCAAATCAGCGACGCACTGGCCGATTGTCACGCCAATTTGAGGGGCGTAGATTACGCCGACGAAAGAGCGGCCGCTACGCTGACGTTTTGTCGCTTCAGCAAGAAGATCGAGGTCGCGCGTAAAAAGAACGCGCCCCAGGAAAGTGGCTCGGTCAAGTAAGTCAGAATCCGAAAACTCTCTCGTACCGTCTTCCTGGGATGTCAGCACATCAACTTCCCGCACTCTCAGTTGGCGCGTGATCTCTGCCCGGACATTTACGTCCATGTAAACAGGAACATTCATTTAGATGTCTTTCCGCCAAGACGAAAACAGCCCGTGGATCCATTCGGATCAACGGGCTTCGTTCGAGCCTCTTCTCACGAGCTGACTGCTTTGGCAATTGCAGCCGAATGCGATCAGCGTATTTACTTTTTCTCGGCCCTCGTTCGGGGCGCTTTCAGTTCGAGCCGACTCTAGCCCAGACAATACCAGAAACGCAAGTTCTCTTTTTGGCTATGAGGCTGGGTCACTGTGTTCTCGTTGATCATTTCGCGCAGCTAATCTCGACTCCAGTTCTTTGCGAGTCAGTGGGTTCTTTTGCTGAGCCCTCAGTTCTTCGACGTATCGATTCCCTCGCTCGATATCAGCATCCACCTCTGCCTGGTTTTCATAATAATACGATAGCGCCGCATGAATCTGGGCAAGCGAAAGATGCGGGTACTGTTCGTGCATCTCTTCAGGACTAGAGTTGTGAGCCATTTTGTCGAGCACAACTTCAACAACCTTGGTGTTAGCCCCGGCGATCCAGGCTACGCCGTTCGCATCGAGCTCGATTAGTGAATTTAGTACAGCAACCATGATGGGTATACCTGACTACCCAAATTACCACGACCTTGGGTAAGGTCTCAACGGTGGACGATTCAAGCCACGCAGCCTATTCTCAAGCAGGCACGGTTCTCGGCAGGCTATCGCGTCGGTCGCGACACCGATCACGTGCCCCCTCATTTCCCTGCCTCTTCGCGGCTGCGTCCCGATCCTTCTCGGTGTATGATTAGGCGCCCTTAATCCCTGCACGAGGTAACAACGAACTGTGACTGAAGCAACCTTGGAAGCGAACGAAACAGACGAAGCAAGCGACTCGCCTTCACAACAACACAAGTGGGTTTATCTTTTCGAAGAAGGCAGCGGCGATAACAAGTCCCTCTTCGGCGGCAAAGGCGCCGGCCTCTGCGAGATGACGCAGGCGGGCCTGCCCGTTCCCCCGGGATTGATTGTCACCACTGAGGCCTGCAACGCTTTCTACACCAACGAAAAACAGTTTCCCGAAGGCATGTGGGAACAGGTTGTCGAAGCTCTGCATCAGGTGGAAGAGAAAGTCGGCAAGAAGTTCGGCGACGCCAAAAATCCACTGCTGGTATCTGTGCGTTCGGGCGCGGCGTTTTCGATGCCCGGAATGATGGATACGGTTTTGAATCTTGGTTTGAATCAGGAAACTGTGCAGGGTCTCGCCGAGCAAACCGGCGACATGCGTTTCGCGCTCGATGCTTACCGGCGCTTTGCTTCGCTATTCGGTGAAATCGTCATTGGCGTGGCTCACGAAAAATTCGAACGGGTGATGGACCGCTTCAAAGCTCAGACGAAAGGCGGCAAGGATACTGATCTGAAAACAAAGGAGCTAAGCGGGATCATCGAAGCCCAGAAAGACATCATGCGGGCCGAGCATCACGCCATTCCCGATGATCCGTACGAGCAACTTCGCGTGACGATTGCCGCCGTGTTCAATTCATGGATGGGCCGGCGCGCGTGCGACTATCGCCGCATCAATCGCATTCCGGACGACCTGGGCACGGCCGTCAACGTGCAGGCGATGGTCTTTGGCAACATGGGCGCCAACTCCGGCACCGGCGTCGCTTTTACACGCAACCCCTCGACCGGCAAGAAAGAGTTGTACGGCGAATATCTTTTGAACGCGCAGGGCGAGGACGTCGTCGCCGGCACGCGCACTCCCAATCCGATCAGCCAGCTCAAGAAAGAGTTGCCGAAAGTCTACGAAGAGTTCAATGCGATCACGCAGTTGCTCGAAAAACATTATCACGACATGCAGGACTGTGAGTTTACGATCGAGCGCGGCAAGCTCTGGATGTTGCAGACGCGCACCGGCAAACGCACCGGAGCCGCTGCTGTTCGCATCGCGGTCGACATGGCGAGCGAGAAGTTGATCGATCGCGCGACCGCAGTGCAACGCGTCACGCCCGAGCACCTCGATCAATTGCTGCATCCGACCGTCGATCCAAAGACCGATGCGCGGGTGCTCGCGACTGGCTTGCCTGCCAGCCCGGGGGCGGCGCAAGGCCAGGTCGTCTTTAGTCCCGACGAAGCGGAAGAGATGGCCAAAGAAGGCGCGAAGGTGGTGCTGGTCCGACAAGAGACCAGCCCTGATGATTTCCACGGCATGGTTGCGGCCCAGGCGATTGTCACCGCGCGTGGTGGCATGACGAGTCACGCTGCTGTCGTCGCGCGCGGCATGGGTAAGACTTGCGTCTGCGGCGCCTCGACCATCGAGGTTGACTACAGCCAGCAACAGTTCAGTGTCGAAGGCGAAGTCGTGACGAAAGGTGAATGGATCACCGTAGATGGATCGACCGGCCGCGTTTTTCTCGGCAAAGTTCCGACGATTCAGCCTTCACTGGGAACAGACTTTCACGAACTGATGAAGTGGGCCGACAAGTTTCGCCGGCTCGGCGTGCGCGCCAATGC
>DASWQK010000087.1:0-12735 GCA_036403735.1 Pyrinomonadaceae bacterium | reverse complement strand
AGGCTGCTTTCTTTTTCGCGTCGGCCGAATCCCGATCGATTAATTTCGAGAACCGACTTTCATCACCGGCCTTGGTCTCTTCCTGATAAAGAAACGCCAAGCTGTTTGCTTCAAAGCCTTCAAAGAATTCATTCCAACTGATTGGTTCGAGCCTCTCTTCTCCCGTGTACCCGGGATAATCAATGCGCAGCACACCCGATCCGCCCTCGGCCTCCGTACCTTTGACTCTCGCCGGATGTCCGCCACGAGCTTCGACCCAAGTTTGTATCTCATCGTGATCCCTCGTTACTTTTGCTTCTGACGTATGCCGCCTCCTTTGAGTTGAAATGCAACACCATGCCGTACGGCGCATGTACCTTTAGCGAACATGTCTTCCACACGGCCACCTTGCGAGGAAACAATTTTTATTTGGAGACTCGGAATCGACCGCAAGCCCTAATGCCGAAGAAATAAAGATTGCCCGTCATTTCGGATTCCTGCTCATGCACTGCGCGATGGCATTCGGCTTGCGCGATCCTTTAGCAGAAAATATTTTGATCAATCAGGGAGCGTGGGGATTCCTATGGCCGTTGAGAGAATTACTGTTGATGGACTGAAAAGGCTGATCGAGCGTGGCGAAAATGTGTTTTTCGTTGACACGCGCAATCCGAAAGCGTGGGCCGAAGCAGATACTAAACTGCCCCAGGCGATCCGTGTTCCTGCCGATGCGGTCGAAGAACATTTTGCGGATATACCGCACAATCGGTTGGTCGTCACCTACTGCACGTGACCAAACGAAGCTTCCAGCGCCCGTGTGGCGCAGGTATTGATCGAAAATGGTTGGAAAGATGTTCGCGCATTGAGTGGCGGGTTCGATGCCTGGAAGGATGCGAACCTACCGCTTGAACCGAAGTAGAAGGACTACACTGGACGCACTTGTCGGATGTATCGGAAGTTTAATTCATAAGCGCCGAAGCCACGACATTCAGTTGCCACGGTCGCCAGGCCGAGGATCAAAAGTTTTTCGTTTCACCGCGGTCTGCGAATAATCTGCTGGTAACCGATGGTCTTGTTGAAACTCTTGTTTCCGGTCGTCGGTTAGCGGGAACTGATTCTGATACTTGGTAACCAAATATTCGTAAAGTTCCTCTTCGCTAATAGGGACCTGATAGTCCGCGCCCATTTCATAGGTTTCGCGAACCGCGGCGGTGCTGGAGAGTTTATTTCCATCGCCTCTGGTAAAGTCAATGTTGTTGGTTTTCATCTCGAGTCTCCACAGTCTCCGCAAACCAAGGGCGAAATATACCCGGACTTCGTCACAGCGATTGCGACGTCATAGATACTAAAACTTTACTTTGCGGCGCTAAGATTCGATTGATTTACTCTCAGCTCTTGCTTCGTCGTTCGTGATTGCCTTTAGTACTTCGAACTGAACCCTTCGCCGCCGCCGCAAGCGAAAGCTCGTCATCCGAAGGCGGGTTGCGTCGATTCTTCCCGAACGCTCCGGCCACTCTGCTGCTGGCCGGAAGTTCGGCGTAAGCATCACGCGCCCGATCTTCTTTTTGAGCCGAAGACTTCAGTCCTTGTTTCTGCGAATGTTGCTCGCCCATGGGTTCTCCTCTCTCAAATTACTAGCTATCACGACTTTTGCCTGCTACTCATCTTTTCTTCGAGGACTTCTTCTTCGAAGATTTCTTCTTCGGCACCTTGCCTCCTTCCTTCCGAGCTTCCGATAATCCAATCGCGATTGCTTGTTTCTTGCTGGTTACTTTCTTACCGGACTTACCGCTCTTCAGTGTTCCCTCTTTGCGCTCATGCATTGCCTTCTTAACTTTCTTTTGCGCTTTCTTTCCGTACTTAGCCATAGCTCACCTCGGTTCCTGGTTTTATACGTGGTCTTGCAAACGACTGAACGGGGTTGGTGTCGGACTCGGCACCGGTTCCGGTTCGGGGACCGGCGTGGCTGTGGGGCTCGGTGAAGGGCTCGGTAACGGAGTGGGCGTCACTGTCGGCGTGGGAGTCTCTTGAAACTTAGGAAGCTCCGATTTGGAAGCAATGCTGGCCGACGAATTCAACGACATTCCAATCAAGCCGCAGATCAACATCACTAACAGCACTACCGTAAAGATTCGATTCATCACAGTTTTAGCCTTTCTCGCTCTCTTCTTCGAGAAACAGATTCAACATCGGGTACACAGTACTGTCTCCTTATGGTTCACGAGAGAGTAAGCAATCCCGCTTAAAGGCCAACGCGCGATTTGACCCGCAAGTAGAGTGCCGACCTACCACGGTTAACAATCAGATGGGCGATTTTGGTGGCACCGCAGCTTCGATTGCGATTCGCAAGGCGAAATTTCTCAGTTCGACCGGAGAGGTCTATGCGGTCTTCGGACAAAAAGATAAAGCTCTGCCTCGTATCGCGAAGCGTAGAGCGTCTGGAAAACGGTTCCCGGGATTGAGCGACAAGAACGGGTCGACGTGAACGCGCAAATCGCCAGAGTTTGTCTTCTGCGAGGGAACGTGCACGCCGCTAGTCCGCAGGGACAAACGGAAGCTCGCTATCAGTATCAAGAGGCCGTTAAGATTGACTCCAAACCTAAAGCGTCGAATGAAATCGCCCTGGCGGGCTGAAAGATCTACGCGAGGCCCAATAAAAAGCTTCAGGCCCTGGCAAGTGCATTGCTTTATGAGTTAAGAACTCAGCGAGAACTCCTGCAAGTTCGTGGACACAAGCCAGCTCTGCGCGAGCTGGCTTGAGCCCGGTATATTGGCAGCGGATCACTTGTTCTTAATCGGATAAGGCGGCCGCCCGGGGTCTTTCGGCGGCTTATTTTTCAACTCATCCATGACGAGCTGAATTGCTTTCTCGAGCTGCGGGTCACGCCCAGTGATGACGTCGGCCGGCGTTTGTTCAATTTCAATGTCAGGCGGCACACCGACATTTTCCACCACCCAACCTTCTTCGGGTGTCCAGATCGCAAAGTTCGGCGCCGTAATTGTGCCGCCGTCCATCAGAACCGGAAAGCCAAGAATTCCCACCAGTCCGCCCCACGTACGTTTGCCGACCAACTTGCCCATGCCGAATTTTCGCCACATCCATGGCAAAAGATCGCCACCTGATCCGGCAGTCTCATCGATGATCATGACCTTTGGTCCCTGGATCGAGGCAGCCGGAGTTTTCAAGTCCGCGCCATATCGCATCGCCCAGTAAGCGCCCAGTGGCCGCCGCAGCAGATCGATGTAGTAATCGGCATACTGTCCGCCGCCGTTGAAACGCTCGTCAACAATGATCGCGTCCTTGTAAGCCTGCGGGAAGAAGTAGCGTTTGAAATAGTCATGGCCCGCACCGGCAGTGTTGGGAACATAGACGTAGGCAACACGGCCGCCGGTCGCGGCGTCAACCTTCTTCAGGTTCCCTTCGACCCAATCGCGATTGCGTAGCGCGGCTTCGTTAGCTACCGGTACGACTTGCACAGTTCGCGAACCAGTGCCATCCGAATTCGGGCCGACAGTGATCTCAATGATCTTGCCGGAGGTATTTTCGAAAAGGCTATAGACATTGGTTGGCGGCTTCAGGTCCTGACCGCGCACGGCGAGCAAGTACTCTCCCTGCTTTACGTTCACGCCGGGTTCGGTCAAGGGGGAACGCAACTCCGGGTTCCAATTCAGACCGCCGTAGACTTTCTTGAAACGATAACGCCCGTTTTCAACTGAATAATCAGCACCCAGCAATCCGCCGGGGACCGTTCTCGCCGTGTAGAGTGTGTCGCCACCACCGCCGCGATGATGACCGACCGACAACTCGCTGCACATCCACTGGATCACTCGATTCAAGTCACCGCGAGTCGTAAGGTACGGCAGAAACGCAGCGTACTTCTCGCGCGCCGCAGTCCAATTCACCCCATGCATATTAGGCGCATAGAAGAAGTCGCGGTTGATGCGCCATGCTTCGTTGAAGATCTGGGCCCACTCGGCGCGTGGATCTATGCGCACTTCAATGTCATCGACATTGATTCGGCCGGTTCCCGGTTGTGGCTTTGGCGTAACCGCTACGATCGACCATGCGTTGTTGCTACGAAACATGATCTTTTTCTTGTCGACTGAGACAAGATAGTCGCTTACACCTGGAATGAAGGAATCATCTTTCCGCTTGTTCAGATCGTACTGATGCAGCACTGATCGTTCGGGCGCTCCCGGCGTGGGATTGTCGTCTTCCGGAGACTGAACGTAATAAAACTGTCCCGCCGTGCCCGCCCGCAAACGGCTGTAGTTGCCGGACGGAAGCGGTATGGCGAGGATGCGATTATTCAGCCCATCAAAATCGATTGAGAAGGGCTCCGGCGTCTTGGGTGATTCCTTCGGCTTCTCTTCCTTTGTCACGCCTTTTTCTTCGTCGCTCTCTTTTGCCAGCGGATTCGGCAGATTCCTGCGCAGCACGGCAAGGTAAATCGAACTGGTAAAGCGCATGTCTGCGTTTGATTGCGCAAACCATTCCTTCACCGGACCGGCGTTGGTTGAACCCAGGAAATAAAGATACTTGCCGCTTTCATCAAAGATTGGCTCGGTCACTTCACTCAAACCATCCGTGATTCCGAAGGACTTGTTCTTTTCGATTGAGTAGGCGTAGACCGTTTGGATGTTTGCCCTGGTGCTCAACGTATATGCGAGCCATTTCGAGTCCGGTGACCACGAGTGATAAATCGTGCGGGTTCGCGACGGGCCGTAGAGATACTCCGAGCCGATCTTTTTCGAGACACCGCTCTTTACATCGAGCCAGTAGACACTCCAGGAATTGTCGGTGTAGCTAATCTTCTGACTGTCCGGCGACCAGACTGGATCATCATAGAAACCAGCGCCGGAAAGTTTGATCTTACGTACCTCGCCTTTGCCGTCCTGACTCCGGATGTGCATTTCGTACTCGCCCGATTCGTCGGAAAAGTATGCGATGGACTTACCGTCAGGGGACCAGGCCGGCGAACGCTCGTTCACGGCGACCGTGTTGGTCAAATCGCGGGTGTCGCCTTTTTCGGCCGGCACGGTCACGATCTCGCCACGAAATTCGAAAACCGCGCGCGCGCCGGTTGGTGAAAGCTCGGCGTTGCGAATGTAGCGCGCACCCTTAACAAAGCGCGGCCGCGTCTCAGGTAAATCAGCTGAGACTCCTACGGTCAGTTTCGTGCTGCGCCCGGATTTCGGATCGAGAATGTGAAGATAGCCCGCTTGTTCGTAAATGATCTGGCCCGCGCCCGCCGAAGCGCTCAGCACGGGAAAGTCTTTGTGATCCGTAACCTGTTTGATTGTTTTCGATTTGAGACTATAAGAGAAGATATTGAACTCACCGTTGCGGTCCGATCTAAAATAGATCGTGTCACCCACCCACATCGGATCAACATCGTTCGCCCGGCTTTCGGGCTGTGGCAACTTCTCAGTCGCGTTGTCGCCAAAATTGTAAAGCCAGATGGTCGAAGCCATTCCGCCGCGATAATGTTTCCACTCGAGGAACGCCGGCCCGATCGGGTTGTAAGCTAACCGTGAGCCATCAGGCGAATACGTCGCTTCGAACGCGTTCGGAAGTCTAAGCGGCTGTTCAATGCCACCTTTGACCGGTACGGTGAAGAGTTGCGTGTAGCGACCGGTGAAAACCGCCCGCGCAGAGGTGAATAGGACGGCCGATCCGTCAGGCGTAAATCCCTGCACCACGTCCGCGCCCGGATGCCAGGTCAACCTGGTCGGGACCCCGCCCGTAACGGGCACGACATACACGTCAAGATTACCGTCGTACTGGGCCGTGAATGCGATCAGCGAACCGTCCGGTGAAAACTGCGGATTTGCTTCCAGGCCTTCATCAGCAGTCAGGCGCCGCACGTTTTTTCCATCGAGATCAGCAGCCCAAAGATCGCCCGCATAAATAAAAGCAATATGCGACTTGCTGATTGCCGGTTGCGCCAGCAACCTGGTGTCGTTGATATCCACGCCCTCCGCGACAGCGAAAGACTGAACCAGGAAAACCAGGGCGACGATAAATACGAAACAAATCGAGCGGCGTAAAAAGGGGATCGAGCGCATTCCTACCTCCAGGGTTACAAGACAGGCGTTACTAAGTTAGTTGATTACGTGGACTAGGGGCCGAGCCGGACTCAAACTCAGGCGCATCTTAGCCGAGACCTGTGCGGTTCGCCAACCGCGAGAGGACTTGCGCTAATGATCGCGACTCGACTTGGCGGTCATGTTGTGTGAAAGCGGAATCGACCATGCTTCCGGCCCAGCCTCGCCGCGGCCGTTTGTAGTTATTACCTTCGGCGAAGAGTTTTAATGTCGGTTCAGTGTGGGAGTAAGAGTACGCCGCCTTGCCTTGCCTAAAAAAAGTGGTATAGCCAAAAGAGACAAGCTAATACTGGGAGCGCGGGCGCCCTCGCCCGCTATGAGCGCGAAGCGCGAAACAGCAACAGCGTCAAGACGTTGAGATTGAGCGTGCTGAGCACGCTTGGGCGGGCGAAGGCGCCCGCGCTCCCAGTACTAACCGGATTGTTCCAGATCGGATCGACTTTTGGGCAAAGCCAAGCCACGTGCTACCGTCGGATTCTGCTGTTCATCAATCTGATGATGATCGGCCACGATTGCTAATCCACAAATGGAAAGATAAATTGATCGACTCCGCTTCGTGTGGTCTGGTTTTGTGTTCGTGTTCTTTCGTGGTCTGCTTTTTAGATGAATCAATTAGAACCAACCACGAAACCACACGAACCAGAAATCACGAAAAGACATAAAGGTTCAGTGGACGAGTCGAGTATGTTATTACCCTTGCGAGAGGGATCCTTAAGACCAACAACGATATGTCAATTTCAGTAATTTCACTCCTGGCTCTGGGTTTCGTGCTTGGTCTGAAGCACGCGCTCGACGCCGATCACCTGGCTGCCGTCTCAACGATGGCGACTGAGCGACGCAGTCTGCTTAGCTCATCTTTAGTTGGGGCGTTTTGGGGATTGGGTCACACAATTTCTTTAGTGATCGCCGGAGTCCTGATAATCCTGCTGCATATTGAGATCGGAGAGCGCACCAGCAAGACCCTGGAGTTCTGCGTCGCGCTGATGCTGATCGGGTTGGGAATCAATGCCCTGGTTAAGCTGGTTCGCGGCGGACGCATTCACGTCCACCCGCATGAACATGATGGACACTGGCACGCACACCCGCACGTTCATGAAGGTAAACACAAAGATGCTCCGCACACACATCACGGTTTGAAAGCAGGCGCGCGACCGCTACTGATCGGCATGGTCCACGGAATGGCCGGCAGCGCCGCGCTGACACTTTTGGTGCTCACCACGATCCCGTCGAAGATGGTCGGCTTTCTTTACATTGCGATTTTTGGAATCGGTTCAATCGGCGGCATGATGATCATGAGCACGCTCTTCGCACTGCCAACTCGGTTCACCGCGCTACGCTTCGCGCGTGCAAATCTTGCCATGCGAGGACTCGCAGGCATCTTCAGTTTATGTTTTGGAATCTTGATGGTTTACGAAATTGCTTTCGTCGATCAGTTATTGAAGTGATGATTGACAAGTCACCTTCTTGCGGCGCGAGTTGACAAGTCCATGAGCACACTCATATATTTGGTGAGCACACTCATGAATTTGTCACAATGACCATCAGAAAGAAACTGCTTTCCAAGACAAAGCCGCGCGTCGCCGCGAAGGCCAAGCGCCCGATCGGAAAGCGCGCACAAAACAAGGCCGCGATTCGGAAACGAATTGTGGCCTCCGCTTTGTCTCTCTTTCAGACAAAGGGCTTTGACGCCACCACGACCAAGGCGATCGCGCGTAAAGCCGGTATCGCCGAAGGCACCGTCTTCAACTACTTCAGGACCAAGGAAGACATCGCCCTCCATTTCTTCGAACAGGAAGTGGACCAGGCAATTGCTTCAGTCCGCGAAAATCCTCGGCTGCGAAAAGCGCCCCTCGAAGAAAAGCTCTTTGCGCTGGTGCATGCGCAACTCGAGTTTCTTGCTCCATACGAAAAGTTCATCGGCGCGGCTTTTATTCATGCGCTGAAGCCGGCTTCCCCACTCGGCATTTTCAGCCACCGGGCCCAGGAGCTTCGTCACCGCTATGTCGGCTTTGTTCAGGAATTGCTCGACGAGTCTTTGCCGAAAAATCAACACACTCCGCTTTCGTTTTTGGCCCCCGAAGTCTTCTGGATTTATTACCTGGGCGCGCTTCTTTTCTGGCTGCACGATTCGTCGCCCGGCAAGCAGCACACGCTGGCGTTTCTGGATCGGTCGTTGAGCATCGGCGTCTCATTCCTTAAGCAGGGAAAAAGATAGATGGCCTCGCAAAAGAACACGACGACCGGGCGTGCTCTCGGAATGGCTTCAATGGGAGCGGGCATTGCCGCCAGTTACGTCGGATATCTATTGCAGCGAGTATTTCTGGGAGAAGCAAAGGGCAAGATCAAACTGAAATCCACGCACGTGCGCGCAGCCCGCAGAATGGCTGACGAGATGCAGGCGTTGCGCGGGCCGGCGATGAAGCTTGGACAGATGTTGAGTCTCCAAACCGGAGTGCTTCCTGACGAAGTCCTGTCTGAGTTGGCTACGCTGCAGATGGAAGCGCCGGGCATGCATCCTTCGCTGGTGCGCGTGCAGATCAAGGCGAGCCTGGGGCGCGAGCCTGAAGAAATCTTCAAACAATTTACGTCCGAGCCTTTTGCCGCTGCTTCACTGGGCCAGGTACATCACGCCGTTACTCGCGAGGGTCAACGCGTGGTCGTGAAGATTCAGTATCCGGACATCCGGCGGGCGATCGAAAACGATTTTAGATTGTTTCGCACCTTGTCTAAGCCGGCACAGTCGACGGGTCATCTCCCAAAGTCGGCAATTGATGAGATTGAAGAACAGATCATCGCTGAGACCGACTATCTGCGCGAAGCCGACAACATCGAGTTCCTTGCCGACCGCCTGGCGCCACTCTCGTTCGTCAAGGTGCCAAGCGTTTTTCGCGAGTACTCTTCGGACAAAGTGTTGACGATGTCGCTGATGACCGGGCGACACCTCGAAGATTTTCTCGCGCAGCGCCCTTCGCAGAAACTTCGGAATCAACTGGGCGCGAACCTCTTCGAGCTTTTCCAATTTCAGGTGTATAAGATCGAAGCCCTTCACGCCGATCCGCACTGGGGCAACTATCTCTTCAACGATGACGCAGGTATCTCACTGGTGGACTTCGGTTGCGTAAAGTACCTCAGCCCTGAGGCTGCCGCCTACCTGCGAAGCGTCTGCCTGTATCCTGGCTCGACCGATTCTGCGGACTTTCGCCGGTTGCTTGAAACCTACTACAAACAGGCCGGTGAAAAGTTACTGCCGGGCGCTCGCAGGGCGCTGATAGACTTCGCGGAGACTTTCTATCGCAAGGTTTATCCACCCCACCCGGACAAGAATCAGCTCTTCGATTTCAGCGATGCTGCATTCCTGCGAGATTTTCTTGCGGCATCAAAGAATCTGTTTCGAACCAAAGGTGTGATTACTGAGTTCATCTTTTTGGCGCGCGCCGAGATGGGACTGTATCAAACGCTACATCCTTTGAAAGCGCGAGTGCCCACGAGTCAGATTGTTAAGAAATGCCTATGAGTAGTACGGGTAGGAACCTGCTTGACTCAGCTGAATCTTTTTGCCTCTTCGTGATTCCTGGTTCGCGTGATTTCGTGGTGATGCTCGCTAATTCATCCGCCAAGCGAACCACGAGAGAACACGGACTCGCAATCATTCTAATCGACCCGCTCCTGCGTGCCCGGTTTGAAATGAAACAGCGCGACTGAGACAACCAGTTTCTTCTGCTGGTCAAAGTTCATGAACATTGGAATCACCCGGCCGTTGTATGCGGAGATGCTGGTGTAGTCGCCAAAGAAAACTTTGTCGTCACACTTAAACGCCGGTTGATCGATCGCGTGATTCACGAAGGTCTTTCCGCCATCGACGCTGCGCGCCATCACGAGTTTGGTCATTGCTCCATTAGTGTCGCGCCGATCATAAAAGACAATGTTCACAGAGCCATCCGTTGGATCGACGGACATCCAGGTGAAGAACTGCTCTTTGCCGTTCTTTACCGGATCATCGTTGACGCGGACTGGTGACGACCAGGTTTCGCCGCCGTCTCTCGATGACATTACAAAGACATCCGGGTCGCCGTTGCGGGCGTCAATCCAGTTAACGTACAGCGTTCCCTTGTTCGGACCGTTGCTCAAGTCAACGCCGGTGACGGGCATTCCATTCGCGCGCTCGAGTCCGGCGACTGGGAAATCCCAACCGCCAGCCATCTGACTGATCGTTTTTTCTTTGCCGAATGTCAGCCCCGCGTCAGTTGATTTCTTGAACACGAGCCCGAGCGGCCCGGCCCAGACAATATATACATCTCCGTTTGGAGCAACCGCGGGCACGGCGCCCTCGACGGTGTTATCGCTGTCGCGACAATCACCGGCGCTGTCAGAAATACGTACCGGCATCGCGAATGACTTGCCGCCGTCGGTCGAACGCGTGAAGTAAATGTGCGAGTGACAATCGGGTTCGTTGCTGCCGTAAATATCAAAGCGCGTCCAGGCAAGATAGACGTTTCCCTTATGTTTCGACTGCGGAGCGTTATCGACGACGATGCCCGGCTTATCTTCGAAGGGTATGACGGTGTTCACGTGATTAATCGCGGCGACTGATTCGGCCCAGGTCAGACCGCCATCGGCAGACGATTCGGCCAGCATGCCACTTTCGGCGCGCGGCGGACGCGCGACGCGAATGCCCTCGAACGAAAGATGAATGTGATAAGCAGTGCCGTTATTGCCGAAATAGACTACGTCATCGCCCTGGGTGAGACCCGTTGGATCTGCGACAGGAATCGTCTTCCAGGTGTGGCCGCCGTCCATCGAAGCATAGTTATAACTTCCATAACGCGCGCGTGGCGGCCGCCCCACCGCGAACGATACAGCCACGACGTTGTCAGGATTTTTTGGGTTGATGGCGATCGAAACTTCCGCTGGATTGATTGCGTCCGCGTCGCTGACGCGAACGACCTTCTGCGCGAAAGTGCCAGCAGAAGAAACGCCGGTTAAGACAACGAGCGCGATCAGAAAATTGATTAGTCTCATGGTTTTATTGTGTGCAATAGAGTCTCACGCCAAAGATCTCGCCGCAAGTGGTTCATGAAGCAGATGGGAGTCAATCACTTCAGCTTACTCTGCGTTCCTCTGCAAAGACCTCGGTCCTTCCTCTGCGGTTTCATTTCGAGCGGCCCAAGAATTAACCGCAGAGGGAATGCTGAGGATTCCGCAGAGGGCGCAGAGAAATCAAAATTGAGGCGCAACTACAAAGCGCGCACTTCACGCAGCCTTCGATCAAGAAAGCGCCGCTCGCTCTCGTTAGTTACCAACGCGAGTGCGCGTTCATAACTTTCAGCCGCGTCGCTCGCGGCGCCTTGCCGGCGCAAGAGGTCCGCGCGCGCGGCATGAAGCAGATGATACCCTTCCAGCTCGGCGTTCAATGAATCAATTAATCGGAACGCCGCGCCGGTTTCTCCAGTCATCGCAATCGCCACGGCCCGATTCAACGAAACGATCGGGGATGGCTGCACACGTTCGAGTAGATCGTAAAGCCGGACTATGCGCGACCAATTTGTATCTTCGGCGTGCGCCGCCTGGCAGTGCTCAGCGGCGATCGCAGCTTGCAGCGCATAAGGCCCGGGATCAAGGCGCAGAGACTCTTCCACCAAAGGCAAAGCTTCAGCGATCTGTTTCTGATTCCAGCGAATGCGATCCTGTTCTTCGAGAATAACAAGGTCTCCGGCCTCGTCAACACGCGCATCGCGGCGCGAATCGTGAAGCAACATCAGCGCCAGCAACCCGGTCGCTTCTTCAGGCGGATATGGGGCCATCAGCATACGGATTATTCGCGCCAGGCGAATTGCTTCAGCACAGAGATCGGCCCGCACCAACGGCGCACCGCGCGTTGCCGTATAGCCTTCATTAAAGACAAGGTAGACGACCTTCAATGCGGCATCGATGCGCGCCGGCATCTCGGTCGTGTCCGGCACGCGGTAAGGAATGCGCGCGTCGCGAATCTTCCGTTTCGCGCGCACCAGCCGTTGGGCCATGGTCGTGGACGGGACCAAAAAGGCGCGCGCGATCTCATCGGTCTCCAGACCGCAAAGAGTCCGCAGCGTCAGCGCGACCTGCGCTTCCTCAGCAAGAGCGGGATGGCAACAAGTAAAGACTAGCCGCAGGCGGTCGTCACGAATTTCACCAATCTCGATTTCTGGCTGCTCCGTTGTGGTGGGAAGTTCGTATACGTAAGATTCAACTTTTTCCTGGAACCGCGTTCGCCGGCGCAAACGATCGATCGCTTTGTGTCGCGCCGTCTGGATGATCCACGCCGCGGGTGAATCAGGAATGCCGGTTGTGCGCCATTGATTTACGGCCGCGGCAAAGGCTTCCTGGGCCGCTTCTTCGGCGAGATCAAAATCGCCGAACGCACCAATCAACGTGGCGACGATGCGTCCCCAGTCGCTGCGATAGACTTCATCAACAGTTATATTTGCTATTGAATCCATGCTTTTTCAGTCCGCAAGTTTGATAATAAAAAGTTCTCGATAGTCTGTCGATCTGGAAACTTGCCGTTCGACTTACTGATGAAGGGTCAGAACCGCCTGCGTAGCGGGCGGCCGATCTTCATAGTTGCAAAACTTGAACTGGAATGAAGACACCTGCGAACGTTACGGTTAACGC
>DASWQK010000086.1:0-3388 GCA_036403735.1 Pyrinomonadaceae bacterium | reverse complement strand
GAGCCAACTCTCAGAAATGATCTGTTTGCCTCGCCAGTTTCCGCGACGCAGGATTAGGTAACCGAAGCGGGCCATGTCGCGCGTACTGATCCACAAGCCGCCGCCCCAACGCGTGCCGCCGCTGACTGATTCAACCATCTTGCCCTTGATCGAAACCTGCGAATTAGAGTAGCCGTGATATTGCCAGGTGTTGGAAGCGCCGATGCGATCCATGATCTCGTTTTTCAAAACGAGGGGCAGCGGCTTTTGCCAAACTTGTAGAAGGGTCAGCGACATCCGATTGATGCGCACGTCGTTGTATTCCCAAAACGTTCCCGGCTCTTTGACCGCGCGGGACGCCCGTTGCCCGCGACCGAACTCCGAAACGCCGACAAAGTCGCTGTTCTTTCCCCACATCGAACCTTCCCACTCGCTTGTCTGTTGCAGGTGTTCTTCCCAGGTGATCTTCGCGTTATGGGCAGAGGTGTATCCGTCATCGGTCGCGTACAGCTTCATTGGATCGTTCACGCTCTTGATCATTCGCCGATCGACGGCCAGCCCGGTCAACGTCGAAAGAAAACTTTTGGCGACACTGTAAACCGGATCGATCTGATTAGTGTCGCCCCATTCAGCGACGATGTAACCGTGACGGATGATGATTCCGCCGGTATCGCCGTGCGTTTTTGGCAGCGGTCCCAGGACGCGCCCGAATGTTTCGACTTGCGTGGAAAAATCTTTCGGCATCGTGCCGGCTTGAGTCTTTGCGTAGGCGACGGCCGCATCCAGCAGCGCCTGGTCCATGCCAACTTGTTCCGGTGCGCGCCGCTGCCACGCGTCGCCGGCTGGCGGATAGTAAGGGCCGCTCTTTTTGGTTTGCGATTGGACCAGTCGCGCGGGCCACGATGCTGTCAGAATGCAGAGCGCGAGGATCAGAGTGGTTAGACTAAGTCGCTTGATTAGAATCATGATTGTTGTCGGGGGCTGGTTTCATTCACACCTGGCTTGAGCCAGGTGAACTACGGCCGAATCAAGATCTGAAAACCGTTTAAACGGTTTCCCCTCTTCTGACGCCCCTGATCACCCGGCTGAAGCCGGGTGTGAATGAGAACGTCCTTATTATTCGACGCTAGAATCAACGAATACTTATTCGTTTACTTATCAGTCGCGGGCCGGCGGCGCGCGCGCAGGTAAACACGAACGTCGTCATTGCGCGGATTCACCACATAGACAGAGACTCGCCCATCGGGAAGAGTCTCAATCGTTGCCGGCGAAGCCAGACCGGTAAGATACCAACCCACAGGCAGCACGACCGTGTTGCGCAAGCGGCCGAAAGTCCGATCCCAAACCAGCTCGTCACCGTCCAGGTAGAAGCTTTTCGAGTCGGCATAAGTTTCCGTCAGACGAATTCTGTTTGTGGTTCCCGGCTCAATTGCGCGAGCCAGGTAAGTGACGACGATCTCGCTGTCGTCTTTAATTGGATCGGAGATTGGCAGCTTTCGTTCGACGGCCTGCTTGCCGCTAATAATCTCCCACTTCAACTTTTCACCGCTGTCGAGATCGATGCTCTCGGGATTCGTCACGTGACTGCCGGCGCGCACGACGTTGAAATAATACTTCTCGCCAACCTTGCGAACCGTGTAGTCGTGTGTGATGCGGAATGCGTGCGACTCAGGCGATTGCAACTCGTAAAGAATTTCACGATCCTGATAGGCGCGTTCGGTTAGCGGATTCTGATTTTGTGAGTAAACAGTCAGAACCGCCTGCGGTAGCGGGCGGGCCAATAACATGACGTAAAGAAAAACCGCGGTAATTAAGAAGTTTCGTAGGCCTCTCATTGTTCTATATAAAAGCGAGATGGGCCCGCCCGCTACGGCAGGCGGTTCTGACTCTTCGCCCTAATCGTAACTTCCAGTTGCCCGCCGCTGCCGGGATTCACAAACGCGAGTTTCAAGCGGCCGTCCGGTTCCTTCAACACCTGGGCAGCAACTGAACATGAAACGATTTCATAGCCAGCCGGCAAGACAATGCTGTCGCGCGGTATTCCCAGCGGGCGTTTGAAAACAATTTTGTCGCCTTCGGTGTAATAGCTCTTGTCGTCTTTGTAGGTCTTGATAATCGCCAGGCGATACTCGCCGCCCGCCGCGATCGGATGGGCCAGGTAGACCTTAATGTAATGGGCTGCAGGTGGAAAATTTTCGTTCGGCGAATCAATCTTTGCTTGTGCGCCGCTGACTACTTCAAACTTCAGAGGCTTATTCGTGGCGAGATCGATTACCGATTCGTCAGAAGCTTCGCTGCCTTCGCGAATTTGATTGAAGTGATAACGCGCCCCGGCGCGCGTTTCAGTTACTTCGTAATAGATCTTGAATTGATGGCTGTCCGGAGCGAGCAATTCATAGCGGGTGTAAGTGTCGGCGGAAATGTATTGGCCCGCGGCGCTTGAGAATCCGATCAGCACCAGCAGCGGCAGGAAGAAACAGAACGAAGCTCTTTTCTTATGCATCAGACCTCGCTATGCTAACACCGATTGCGAATCGCTTCGATAGTAATTGCACTGCCCGGTATCGCTCTCTCGCTTGATTGCAACTAACAAAATGAAAAGCAAACACCTTCTAAAACTTACACTCATTATCCTGTCGTGCGTTTCTCCTGCTCTGGCGCAACAAGCCAGTGACGCGCAGCGTACCTTAACCACCGCGGATTACGCGCGGGCTGAGAAGTGGATGGGTTACAACACAAATCCGCTCGTGTTTCGATCCGGAGTCCGGCCGGCGTGGCAGGGCGATGATCGATTCTGGTATCGCGTCACGACGCCCGAGGGCAGCGACTTCATCATGGTCGAAACAGCGAAGGGAACCAAGACGCCCGCGTTCGATCAAGTGAAGCTGGCGGCGGCGTTGTCGACAGCGGCAGGCGCAACCTTTGATGGGCATCGTTTGCCATTCACTGATTTTGAAATGTCCTCTGATCGGCAGACGATCACAGTCATGGTCCAGAGACGTCGATGGAAATGTGATCTGACGAGTTATCAGTGCACTGCCGATGCTGCTTCCGTCCCAGGACAACGTGGCGGCCGGGGCGGGCCGCCGGTTGATGTTCTTTCGCCGGACAAAAAGCGCGCGGCGTTCATTCGCGATTTCAACTTGTGGATGCGCGACGTGGCCACAGGCAAAGAGACGCAACTAACGACGGATGGCGTCAAAGACTTTGGTTATGCGACGGACAATGCGGGTTGGACGCACAGCGATCGGGCCGTGCTGGTGTGGTCGCCCGACTCGAAGAAGATTGCCACTTTTCAGCAGGACCAGCGCGGCGTCGGCGAGATGTATCTGGTGGACACGCGCGTGGGTCATCCGCAACTGCAAGCCTGGAAGTATCCACTGCCTGGCGATGAAAAGGTGACAACGAT
>DASWQK010000085.1:0-8752 GCA_036403735.1 Pyrinomonadaceae bacterium | reverse complement strand
TTACTGATCGTATCTCAGTCACACCTTGCTTCATCAGCGAGGTGACAACCCGGGCATAATTTATTCGCAGCCGTTTCAACGGCTTTCAAATTGGAAACCGTTAAAACGGTACCGACGTACTTGACTCGGCGGGATCTTCTGTCGAACTTCAATGCGACCGCTGCAATGGCTCCGCCACTCTGATGCGCGGCAAGTCTCGGACTTGCCGAGACGTGGGCCATTATTCTGAACGGTCTTTGACCGTGGCGGGTCGAAGACCCGAATGAAAAGGAAGGTTCGCAGCGGCAAGTCGCAGACTCGCCGCGCATCAGAGTGGCAGAGCCATTGCCGTAATGAGTCAAGTATTTTAATGCCCTTAAAACGGTTACGCCGCAAAGCAGCTACGGCCGTTCACTTTGCTGAAGGAAGCGAGGTGTGAATAAGAGACGGCGGTGCGTCGAATTTTCCAGTTTGCCCTCACAACACGCTTTGAGACGCCCGCCAGGTCAGCTCGTCGCTCTTCTCCGGCTCAGGCCCGGCGATGTATTATGCGACGCTTAGACAATCAGCGAGATACTGACAATCAATCCAATGTGACGAGGAACATTCAATGAGATCACGACTCAGAATTCTGTCTACCGCGACACTGCTTTTCTGCTGCTGTGTGGCCGTCTCGGTGCGGGCCCAAACGCCGCGCGGCATCACGCCTGAAGACTATTTTTCCTTCGAGTTCGCAAGCGATCCAAATCTTTCGCCTGACGGCAAGTTGGTCGCTTACGTGGTGACGAAAATCGATCGGGCGCAGAACCGGCGCAACTCTTCGATCTGGATGGTACCGACGGATGGCAGTCGCGCGCCCTGGCAATTCACCACCTCGCCGCAATCCGCGAGCTCGCCGCGTTGGAGTCCGGACGGGAAATCGCTCGCGTTTCTTTCATCGAGACCTGCCGAAAATACACCGGCCGCAGCGACTGCGTCAGCGCCTCCCGAGCAACCGCGCAATCAGGTTTATCTGCTTTCCATGAATGGCGGTGAAGCCAGACGGATTACGAATCTGAAGAATGGGGTCAGTCTCTTTCGCTGGTCGCCGGATGGAACTCGCCTCGTTACCGTCAGCCGAATTGGGCCAAGTGATAGTCGCACCGGCGATTCAAAGGATCGCAGTGACGTGCGTCATTACCAGAACAGTTCCTACAAATTCAACGATACGGGTTGGTTCGACGATCGCCGCACACATTTTTGGGTCGTCGATATCAGGAGTGGCAACCCAAAGCAGATCACCGAAGGCAATGATTGGAACGACAGCGATCCGCAATGGTCGCCTGATGGAAAGCTGATCGCTTTTGTTTCGAACCGCACCGGCAAGGAATACGAAGAGAATCGCAACAGCGATGTGTGGGTTACTAATGCGGACGGCAGCGGGAAGCTGACAAAGATTTCCGATCACGACGAAGCCGACAATCAGCCGCGCTGGTCGCCGGATGGAAAATGGATCGCCTTCACTGGTGAAATTCACGACCGCGATCATCCGAAGATTTGGCTGGCGCCGGCAACGGGCGGCGCAGTATCAGTGCTTGCTGCCAATGGACTCGATCTGATTCCCGGCGGCCTGGAATGGTCAGAGGATGGCAAGTCGCTCTACTTTGAAACCGGTATCAAAGGCGAGAACCATCTCTTTCGCGTCGACGTGCCAACGAAATCTTTCGCGCAGGTGACTTCCGGCGCGCGCGCGGTTCGCAGCGTTGATTTCAATTTCGCCGGCGGCAAGATGGTTTATCTCGCCAACGACTTCAAACATCTCGACGATCTCTATGTTGCCGATCTCAATGGAAAGAATGAACGCAAACTGACGAATCTAAACGAAGCGTTGTGGAAACAAATTAAATTCGCGGATGTCGAGCGGTTCACTTACAAGAGCGCGGACGATTGGGACGTCGACGGCTTCTTCGTCAAACCGGTTGGCTGGGAAGCAGGCAGGAAGTATCCGCTCATCCTGAGCGTTCATGGCGGACCAGCCGGACAGTACGGAGTCGATTGGTATCACGAGTTCCAGGTTTACGCGGCGAAAGGCTATGCGGTGCTGTTTACAAATCCGCGCGGCTCGACCGGGTATGGCCAGAAGTTCGAGCGCGGCATTGCGGGCGAATGGGGCGGCAAGGATTACCTCGATATCATGAACGGTCTGGATGCAGCGCTGAAAAAATATCCGTGGATCGATCAGGATCGAATGGGCGTGACCGGCGGCAGCTATGGCGGCTATATGACCAACTGGATCGTCGGTCACACGGATCGCTTTAAAGCTGCGGTCACTCTGCGCAGCGTTTCGAATTTTATTTCGGACGATGGCACACGCGACGGCGCCTATGGTCACAGTCCCGATTTCGGCGGCGACATTTTTCAGAAGATGGATTTGTATTGGGACCGCTCGCCTTTGAAGTACGCGAACAAGGTAAAGACCCCGACTCTGATCCTGCATTCAGACAACGACTATCGCGTGCCGATTGAGCAGGGCGAGCAATGGTTTCGCGCGCTCAAACACTTTGGCGTCTTAACCGAGATTGTTTTCTTCCCGCGCGAGAATCACAACCTGACGCGCACGGGCGAGCCGAAGCATCTGGTGGAGAGTTTGAATTGGCAACTCTATTGGTTCGATCGTTTTCTGAATGGCAACGGTAACGCCGTGCCGCCGGATGCGAAGTGAGAGACTTGCAGGCTACTGCCCGGCTTCGCTTCACCTACCCCTATGCAAACGGAAATGTTCGTTTGCGAATTGATGATCTAGTGCTCTGCCAGTAAACTACCTTTAACCCCCGTACTGATAATTGTTCCACCCCCTTCGCCCTTGTGGCTTATCTATTGCTATCTGGTTCAAAAACCGAGTAGCTGACCTGTAACGCTGCACTATTACCTTCTTTGCGCAAAAACAGGCGTAGCTTCGCGAGGCAAATTCAACGCACAACCGCCTCAGAAAGGGACAAACATTTTGAATCGGGGTGGGTCTGAATCTTTGGACAACTGTCTCCGAAGACCGGGCGACCGATCTTTGTGCAAACTTAGTTTTTCTGACGGGCTCGCGGCATTGCTCTTGATGTTTCTGTGCCCGGCGGTCGGACTTTGCCAACTGAGCCGCGCACCATCCCAGGCTGGTGACGCGCAAACGCCGGCCACGCGCTCAACCATTTCGGCTCCACAGAGGCCGATGCCTTCATCTCCGATTACGAGCGCGCAGCAAGTCCCCGGCGCCGCGAAAACCAGTGCCGCGGTTTCGGACTTAAGTCTCGAGCAGGCGATCACCCTCGCGCTCGATAACAACCTCGCGACGTTATTGGCGAAAGAGCGTGAAAGCGAAGCGCGTGGTTTTCAGAAAGAAGCGTTGTCGGGATTGCTGCCAAACATTTCCGGCACAGCTTACCAGGCCAGCGTCACAGAGAACCTGGCCGCGCTCGGTTTTACGCCGGGAAGGTTTCCGGGATTCACTTCGACGTTTATTGGTCCATTCAAAAACTTTGACGCGCGCGCTCGTTTGCAGCAGACCATTTTCAGTTTGAGCGCGCTGCGAAATTATCAGGCAGGCCGCGCTGGCGTGCGCACCGCGCAATTCGAAGAAGGGATCGCGCGCGAACAAGTCGCGACCGCGACGGCGCTTACCTATCTGGAAACAATGCGCGCGGATCGATCAGTTGTAGCAGCGCAAGCGAACGTCACACTGGGCCAGACTCTGCTGAAGCTCGCGCAGGATCAGCGCGATGCCGGTATTGCGACCGGCGTCGATGTGACGCGCGCGGAAACACGTCTGGCGCAGGAGCAGGTGAGGCTGTCGCGCGCGGAAACAGATTCGGAAGAGGCCCGATTGCAACTGCAGCGCATCGCCGGGTTGCCGCTGGGAAGTTCATTCACGCTCACTGATCCTTTGCGCTTTTCAGTTGATACGCTCCCGGCGATCGAAACGGCCGTCGCCACTGCGGAAGACGCGCGCGGCGAAGTTCGCGCGGCGCAGGCGCAAGTCACTGTCAATAAATTGGAAACGGGGGCCGCGCGGGCAGAGCAACTGCCCTCGCTGGAATTTCTTGGAGACTATGGCGTCAGCGGCATCACGCCGGTGACTTCGGCATTGCCGACCCGGCGTTACGCTATTCAATTGAACGTGCCGATTTTCAATGGCGGCCTGACGCGGGGACGCATTCAAGTTGCGAGCAGCAGAGAGCAGCAGGCGCAACTGCAACTCGCCAGCGTGCGCGGACAGGTTGAAGAAGACGTGCGCCTGGCTTACGCGGGATTGCGGACCACCGCGGACACTGTGCGCGCAGCCGATCTGGCGGTCAGCTTGGCTGAACGCGAGCTGGAAATGGCCCGCGATCGGTTTCGCGCGGGCGTCGGCGACAACATTGAACTGGTGACCGCGCAGACGACACTGGCGAACGCGCGACTTGATCAGGTAAGCGCGCTCGCGGTTTACAACGGTGCGCGTCTGAATTTGGCGGCGGCGCTGGGACGGGCCCAAAACTTTCGATGGTGATTGGAGCGCAACCGTCCCGGTTGCTCTTTACCGTCAGCAAGCGAGGACGTTTGCGCTCCACTCTAGAACGGCAAGTGGATGAGTTTCTAAATGGCAGACGAAGAAAACAAAAACGTAAATGGACCGGACGATCAAGGGACGGCCGCGGAGACCGACGAAGCTCACGGTGAGTCTACCCCGCTCGTCGATGAGTACGGCGAGCCATTAGCCGACGAACACGAACACGCTCGGAAGCGTCCGCTCTACCGGCGTCCCGCGTTTCTCATCGGCGCGTCTCTCATTCTGCTGCTGGCGATCTTATTTGGCGTGCGTTACTGGGCGTACGCACGGTCGCATGAAACGACCGACGATGCGTTCATCGATGGTGACATCGTTCAAGTGAGTCCCAAAGTCTCGGGCTATGTGACGAAGATCTACGTTAAAGCAAATCAAGATGTAAAGGCAGGAGATCTCTTACTCGAGATCGACGATCGCGATCTGCAGGCAAAAGTAGATCAGGCGAAAGCCGCGTTCAATGCGGGCATGGCCCAACAGAAACAAGCCCGAACTCAGGTCACGCTTACTCGCGTAACCGGGCGGGCGAATGTGCGGCAAGCCGCGGCAGGGGTGCAGCAGGCGCGTTCGGGTGTCAGCGGAGCGCGCGCCGGCGCGGCGTCCGAGCGCAACCGCATTACGCAATCGTCCGCCGGCATCAACACGGCTGAAGCAAACATGCAACAAGCGCGCGCGCAGCTTGGAGCAGCGCAAGCCGAAGCCGTGCGCGCGAATGCCGACGTGCAGCGTTATCAGACTCTTTTTGATAAGGATGAAGTTTCCAGACAACGTCTGGATCAGGCGATTGCTACCGCGCGCACCGCGAATGCCCAGGTTGAGGCTGCCCAGCAAAAGGTCTCTGCTATGGAGGCCCAGATCACCGAGGCGCGCGCCGCGACCTCGGCCCAGGCTTCCAACGCTCAACGTGCTGAATCTCAGGTCGGAGCGGCGCGCGCGCAGGTCAACGAAGCGCTGGGCCGGCTCGATCAAGCGAACACCGCGCCGCAACAGGTGGCCGTGAGCGAAGCTCAGGCAAGCTCTGCCGGCGCGAACCTGCAGCAGTTGCAAGCGGCGGTCGATGAAGCCGAACTGCAACTCTCTTACAGCAGGATTTATGCGCCGGAAGCCGGCCGCGTCACGCGCAAAGCGATCGAGGTTGGCGCGCTGGTCCAGGTGGGCCAACCGCTGCTGGCGATCGTGCCGGGCGAAGTTTGGGTGACCGCGAACTTCAAAGAAAGCCAAGTCGGAAATATTCGCCCGGGAGAACCGGTTGACGTTACCGTCGATGCTTATCCTGACAAAGTTTTCAAGGCTCACGTCGACAGCATTCAAGCCGGGACGGGCTCGCGCTTCAGTTTGATTCCACCTGAGAACGCTACCGGGAGTTACGTGAAAGTAGTGCAGCGGGTGCCGGTGAAGATCGTTTTCGATCCAAGTCAGATCGATTCGCAGCACCTGCTGGCGCCCGGAATGTCGGCGGTGCCGGAGGTTCAGATTAAGTAACGAAAGATTATTTGAGATTTGTCATTGGACATTTGGCTGCACTAAGAGTTGACGACCGACAGCAGAGGACGATAAAGCTCGGGAAAGACTCCTGCCGGCGCTTTGATTCTGATGAGCGATCCGTTTCCAAATCACCAAATGACAAATGTCCAATCACAAATGTCAAATAATTCTTCCTGACTCCAATGGCTAACGGCTCTCAACAAGAATGGACCCCGACCTTCAATCCGTGGTTGATCGCGGCGTCGGTAATGCTCGCGACGTTCATGGAAGTGCTGGACACTTCGGTCGCGAACGTCGCGCTGCCGCACATTGCCGGCAACTTATCAGCAACGCCGGAAGAAGCGACCTGGGTTTTAACGAGCTACCTCGTCTCAAACGCGATCATCCTGCCGGCAGCCAGCTGGATGGGAAGATTCTTTGGCCGCAAACGATTTCTGATTGTTTGCATCGCCATCTTTACTTTGTCGTCGGCAGTGTGCGGCGCAGCGGGGAGCCTGGGCATGCTGATCGTCGCCCGCATAGCGCAAGGCGCTGGCGGTGGCGCATTGCAACCGATCGCCCAGGCAGTCCTGATGGAGAGCTTCCCGCGCGAGAAACGCGGATCGGCGATGGCTGTATTCGGATTAGGCGTGGTCGTCGCTCCTATCATCGGCCCAACTCTCGGCGGATGGATCACTGATAATTATTCATGGCGGTGGATTTTCTACATCAACATTCCGATCGGTATTCTCGCGGTTTTCATGGCGAACATGTTTGTCGAAGATCCGCCCTATATCCGCGACCAGCGTCCCGGGCGCATCGATTATCTCGGCTTTGGATTGATGGCAGTGGCGCTGGGAGCGATGCAACTGGTGCTGGATAAGGGTCAGGAAGAAGAGTGGTTTGCGTCCAGCTTCATCACCTGGTTCGTAATTCTGTCCGTGACTGCCGCGATCGCGTTTGTCATTTGGGAGCTGAGATCGAAAGAGCCGATCGTCGATCTGCGTGTAATGCTCAATCGCAATTTTGCGGTCGGCACCTCGCTGATGATCTGCATGGGCATCGTGCTTTACGGAACGATCGCGCTGCTGCCTTTATTTCTGCAAACCTTGATGGGATATCCGGCGGTCGATAGCGGCCTGGCTGTCAGTCCGCGCGGCTTTGGCGCAGTCACCTCGATGCTGATTGTCGGACGACTAATTAATCGAGTGCGCGGCCGTTATCTGGTCATGTTCGGTTTTACTGTGCTCGCCTATTCGATCTATTTATTCAGCAAGATCAATCTCGAGATTTCAATCAGCAGCATCGTCTGGCCAAACATCATCAGCGGTTTCGCCATGGGATTTATTTTTGTGCCGTTGACCACGATGGCGCTGGGCACGCTCAGCAATGAACAGATGGGAAATGCGTCAGGGGTTTTCAATCTGATGCGTAACACGGGCGGCAGCGTCGGCATCGCCACTGTTACGACACTGCTCGCGCGCGGCGCGCAGGTGCATCAGGCGGCGATGGTCGCTCATCTCACTCCGTACGATCCGGCGTTTCAGCAGCGCCTCGGACAAATGGCCGCGCGCGGTGGTGCGGGCGTAGCTACGCAACAGGCTTATGCCGGCATCTATGGAATCCTGGTGCGCCAGGCGACACTACTGTCGTATATTGACATCTTTCGCGTGCTGTCGTTTTTATGCGTGCTGTGTGTGCCGGCAGCCCTCTTGTTCGAAAGAGTGAAGAAGAAACCGGGCCCGGTAGCGATGCATTGACGCTTGAAAGGTGCGATGCGGTTGGTTCCAACAGTAGCAAAAAATATCTTTCTCGCCGGCGTCGTTGTCATTGTGCTTTGCGGCAGCGCGCCGGCGCAGCGGAAGAAAACTTCCCGGCCGCCCGCCAAAACTCCTGCCGCTCAACCGGTCGATGAACTATCAAAGCTGCATGACGAGTACATCAAAGCAACGAAAGATTACAAAGCGAGTCTGCAGAAGTTACTCGCGCTGTACCAGGAGAGCGTGAAGAAGGCTGAGCGGAAACGTGATCAGACAGAGAAACTGTTTGCCGCGGGTTTGATTGCCAGGGTTGATGTAGAGCAGGCCGAGCTCGCGGTGACCAACGCAGGTTTGAAGGTCAGCGAAACTCAACAACAAATCAACGCCGCCGATACGCAGATCGCGCAGGTGCTCGTCGAGGTCGAAGGCGAAAAACAGATCGCGAAGCTCGGACCTATTCGCCGGGGTTCGCTGATTAGAACCACGTCATTCATTCGTTATAATGGCGTCGGTGCGTGGTCTTTGTCGCAAGCCGGCAAAATAGAAATGTTCTTTCAGCAGGCTTTCAAGAGGCCTCTGCCGATCGCGGTGTTTGGCCAGGGAGCGATTCACAATCAATGGCGATTGGATCATCATAACGCGATGGACATTTCGCTGAACCCGGATGGGCCGGAAGGTGTGGCATTAATCAACTTTTTGCAAAACAACGGCATTCCCTTTTCGGCGTTCCGCACGGCAATCCCCGGCGTGGCTACGGGACCGCACATTCACATCGGCATGCCGTCGCATAGGTATTGAGTATCAGTGGTTGGTGGTCAGAGTTACTCACAGAGCTTAGTTCTTAGAGCTTAGATATCGGTTGTTCGAGGTACGTGATTCGCTACGATCAATGACTAAGCTCTAAAATCTAAGCCAGAACCTCGTGAACTGATAAGTGACAACTAACAACTGACGAACTTAATGATCAAAACCACCATCA
>DASWQK010000084.1:0-5305 GCA_036403735.1 Pyrinomonadaceae bacterium | reverse complement strand
CGGCAAATCGATTTGTACGCATAACTTCTGAAACTCCAACGAGAATGCGCTGATGTTACTACGAATGCAGGAGTTACAAAACCGCGAGTATTAGTGAGTTGGCCTGGTGTCGCTAACTAACAGAGGCCTCCGGATGTTCTCTCATTCACACCTCGCTTCAGCGAGGTGCTAACGCCGAGTGTGATCGCTCCCAGCCGTTTCAACGGCTTTCAAATTAGAAACTGTTGAAACAGTTAGTCAGATTCCAGCGCCTGGAAAACACCTCGCTGAAGCGAGGTGTGAATGAGAGTCCGACTAGCCCGCCGACCCAAAACAGATTTATAGTTGGCTTCGACTTAACCACGAAAGGTACCGCGATCATGCTTCGGAAACTAACATCAACTTCTTCCAGCTGGGCCACGGTTCCGCTGCGTCTCGCGCTGGGCATTTCTTTCATCGGACATGGCGCACAGAAAGTTTTGGGTTCGTTCGGTGGGCCGGGGTTTTCGAAATTCACTTCCTTTCCTGCACCCTTTCCGTTCATGCGTCCGGCGAGCCTCTGGATGGGAGCAGCGGCCTTTGCGGAATTGATTGGCGGAGTTTTGGTTTTGCTTGGCTTGTTCACGCGCCTTGGGGCTTTCCTGATCGTGTGCGTGATGGTCACCGCGATCTTTGGAGTGTTGTGGCCGAAGTTTTTTGCGCCGGAGGGAATGGAGTTAGCGGTCGCATTCCTGGGCATTGCCCTGGCTTTGCTTATTGTTGGCGGCGGACAAGCCTCGGTCGATCGTCTAATCGGAGGAAATAGGTGAAGAGACCCGCCACAGAGACACAGAGGCTCAGAGATATTCAATCCGATAAGTACAGTTTTTGGACGCCGATCACATCCGTCTCAGTAATTGTCTCTGTGTCTCCGCGCCTCTGTGGCGATTCCTGAAAACACATGAAGCGCTCGCCACTCCTCGTCATCTTCGTCACCGTCTTCATCGATCTGGTTGGGTTCGGCATCGTCATTCCGGTCTTGCCTTACTATGCGGAAGGCACAAAGTTCGGCGCGACTCCCAGCCAGGTCGGTTTGTTGTTCGCGTCTTATTCAATAATGCAACTCATCTTCGCGCCGGTGCTGGGACGGTTGTCCGACAAGCACGGCCGTCGCCCGGTGTTGTTGGCCAGCCTTTTGGGTACCGCTTTAGGTTTTTTCATTCTGGGATTTGCGACCACGCTCTGGATGCTTTTTCTGGGAAGAATCATCGACGGTGTTTCGGGCGGCAACATCTCAACCGCGCAAGCGTACATCGCCGACGTCACCACGAAAGAAAATCGCGCGAAAGGAATGGGTCTGATCGGCGCAGCGTTCGGCCTGGGGTTCGTGTTTGGCCCGGCGATTGGAGGCATCTTAAGCCGTTGGGGGATCAACGTGCCGTTCATGTTTGCCGGCGGGCTGGCGTTGGCTAACGTAGTCCTGCTTTTCTTTACCTTGCCTGAGACGGTCACTCCAGATCATCCGGCGCGCGTCTCGGCGGCCAGCGGCCGCGGCCTCGATCAACTGATCGGCGCGTTGCGCAAACCAGCACTAGCGTCGGTGATGACAATTTATTTTTTGGGGATCGTCGCGTTCTCGATCATGACCGCATCGTTTTCGCTGTTCATGATGTTCCGCCTGGGTTACGACGCGTTTCACAACGGATGGATCTTCGCTTTCGTCGGTGTCATCTCGGCCATCGTTCAAGGTGGATTGATCGGCCGGCTGGTGAAAAAATTCGGCGAGCCGCTGCTGGTTATCGTGGGATCGCTCTTGTTTACCGCGAGTCTGTTGGTCGTACCATTTGTCAGATCCACCACCGGGCTCGCGACTATTCTCCTGATCGCCGCGGCCACCTCGATCGGCCAGGCGTTGTCGGCGCCGACCCTCAGCAGTCTGGCGTCAAAGAGCGCCAGCGCCGCCGAACAGGGCAGCGTGCTGGGCGTGATGCAATCGGTCGCCAGCCTGGCGCGCGCCGTTGGTCCAACGCTGGCGGCGGTCCTGATTTACAGTGCGGTCGCGCATATGGGCTTCGATGGACAGCCGCAGAAGATGAGCGACGCATCACTGCTGCGAACGTTCTGGATTGCCGCGGCCATTCAGTTCGTTGGTTTTCTGCTGGCTTTGTATTTTGCGCGTTCGTATGGCGGTAAATATGCGGCGAGTAAGATGACTGAAGCAGGTTGAAGACTGGCGTGTGAAGGGGTAGACACGAAGCGGGGCAGTAGCCCGACCGTAAGGGAGGGCGTTTAGTCAATACCCTCACGCCCTCCCTCACGGTCGGGCTACTGCCACGACACCGGCAAATCATCACGGACCAAACCGCTTCCGATACTCAGCTGAACCGATGAACGCTTTAATCATCTCAGCGCCAATATAATCGCCGTTGAACTGATTCAGCTTATTGAGCCAGAAGTTAAAGCCGGCAAAGTTCAGCGTCGCTTCGGGCGCCGCGTCGGGATTCCTTCTCAGGTAACCAAAGTACTGCATCAAGACGAACGCGCGATTGAATTCACGCTGTTGCAGCATTGCGTTCTCCGCAACCTTCATCAGCACATCTGCGCGCAGCGCTGGATCGGAAGGGTTCGGCGACAACTCGGCAATAAGCGCCGATCGCTGACTGCCTGTAAGCACGAATCCGGCATTCGCATTCAAGGCATCCACAAACGCGGCCTCGCTAGTTACCCCGGGATAGCGAGACAGGAATTCCGGACGCTGCACAAACGCCAGAGCATATGCGCGCTTGTTAGCTTCGAGCTGTGTCTGCCAGTTGCCGACTCCCACCACGACGCCGGCCCCGATGCCCTGAGTGTCGCGCAGGAAGTTCGTGAATCTGATCGGCACGGGCACCGTCGGCGGACTAATGTCTCCGAAGCCTGACTTGTAAATGCGTTCGACGAAATATCCGGTGTTCTGGAATTCAATCGACAGGAAGAACGCCGCAGAGACATTCACTCGTTTGGATTCGACGCATTGTGCGTCGTTACCGCACGAAGTAATTTGGCTGGTCCAGAATGCCAGGCCCGGGGCGTCAGGCTCGCGATTCAGAAAGTCGTGATAGTTCTGGCGGACGAAAGTGTCTGTGTCATCGATAGGATTAACTGCCGATGCGCTGAGATCATCGTCGATGATTGTCACCGTAGCATTGGCGTCGGACGGCTGAGCAAAACCGGCGCCACCCGTTGGATTAGACAAGGTTAACGCGGTCGTTTCGTTGCCCTCGACGAATGTATCCTGCGAAATAAGGACATCAAACGTCTTGGAAGATTCGCTCGCTGCAAACCGCAGCGTGCCGAGTGCCGTCGTGAAATCACACCGAGGCGAGGCCACGCCATTAGCGTTTGAGCAAGGCAACACGGACATGGCCGCGCTGTCATCCGGAGTTGCGTAATCGACGCTGAACGCCGTTGACTGATCGCCCGATCGATTTACGGTGATCGTAACGAACTTTCCGTTTTCGTTGACGTTGTAATTCGTCTGACTGAATTTGATCAGTGGCCGGAAGATCACTATCTGCCCGCCCGCGAGCGTGCCGGTGCTGGGCAGCAGATTGGCATCGCCACTATAGTCAGCCGTGATTGTATGTGTTCCGGTGGCTAACGTTGTAGTGCTGAATTGCGCGACGCCGGACGAGCTTACCGTTGCCACGCCGCCCAGGTTAACGCCGTTGTCCTTGAACTGCACTGTCCCGGTCTTCGCCACCGGTCCGGCAACCGTGGCCGTGAAAGTAACGCCTTGATTGAAGTCAGAAGGGTTAACTGACGAGGTTACCGCAGTGCTCGTGGCTGCTCGGTTATTGGTTAAGCTAAAAGATGCAGACGTCGAAGAGGCGCTCGACGCCGTGACGTTATAAGCGCCGCCTAAGCCATTTGCCGTTGCCGAAGTGCTGGCCTGGCCGCTGCCGTTAATCGTGGCTTTAGCCGTGATCGTCCCGCCCGTCAACGTAGCCGAGGCGCCGGAGGCCGGTGCGGTGAAGGTAATAACCCCGCCAACGAACGGCTCGCCACCCACACCACCGATGTTCGCTACCAGCGGCGATCCGAACGCCGTCAGGATCGTGGCACTCTGTGGCGTGCCACTCGTGGCCGTGATCGTAAAGCCCCGCGATTCGAACGCGCCGATATCAACGGTTCCATTGACGATTCGGTCAAAGCCGCTTCCGCGCTGATCAGTGAGTCCAGCAGCCAGGCCGTTGTTGCCGGCGTTGAGCGCCGGACTGCCCGGCAAGAGCGCCATTGTCTGAGTTGGCCCACCGTAGTTGCTCAGCGGTGCGAGTAGCGCGCTAACTGGAGTCGCGATCGTTCCCACGATGTCGCCCTTGACGCCGTTTGTAACTCCGCTGCTTCCATCCTTCGCGCCAATCAGGTTGTTGCCTTGCGAGTTGAATGCGCCCTGAACATCGGGTCCGTTTGCCGTTCCGGCGGTGTTGCCGGCGACGATGGTGTTGATGAGAATGGCGGCGGTGGCGATGTTGTTATTGTAAATTCCACCGCCTGCTCCAGCTATGCCGGGAGCGGAGTTATTACTGATCGTACTGTTGTTAAGGTTGAGGCCGCCCTGAACATTGAAAATGCCACCGCCCGCTCCTCCAGCCGTGTTGCCGCTGACGGTGGAATTGACGATGTTGATGGCGCTCGTGCCGTTGTTGTAAATACCGCCGCCCGAACTGGTGGTAGTGTTGTTATTGAACGTACTGGTGACAATGGTCACTGTTCCATTACCCAAATTAAGAATACCGCCACCAGATTGAGCGGTGTTATTGCTGACTACATCACTTATGACGTTAAGCTTCGCGGTGTTGCTGTTCAGAATACCGCCCCCATTAGCGCCGCCGCTGCCGTTGGAAATCGTCAGGCCCGAAATAGTCACTACGGCAGGATTGGTCGCCGTCACATTAAAGACACGGAATTGTGGCGTGCCGCCGGCGGTGCTGCGCATCACCGTCAAGCTCCCGCTTGGTCCCTGAATCGTGAGGCTCTTGCTAATGGGCAACTCAGCACTTGTCAGTGCAATTGTCTGGCCAATAAGGGTGGGATTGAATGTGATCGTGCTGCCGGCGCAAGCGGTATTAATAGTTGATCGCAAAGATCCAGAGCCACTGTCGTTGGTATTCAGTACCAGAGTTGGACCACAATTAACTGTGATCGTGGCAGTAGCTAACCCTCCGCCGAGCCCACCGTTTGCATTACTTGTTGAAGCTTGCACCTGGAGGCTGCCATTCGCATTTGAGTCCAGCGCCGGGGTGAATTTCAATCCGGCATTGCCTTCAGCAAACGTGATGAAGTCGTTGTTGTTGATCTGCGTGGT
>DASWQK010000083.1:0-2114 GCA_036403735.1 Pyrinomonadaceae bacterium | reverse complement strand
TGACGGTTTCGATCTTCTTGCCGTTCTCGGTCCTGGTTTCCTTTCTCGGCACTTGTTCATCGAACGAGGCTACGGGCGGCGACTGACTCTGCGGCGCGCCCCACGTCGATTCCACACGGCTATCTGAAGAACTGCCGGAGTCGTAAGTACGCTGAAAGATGGTCGTGCCGAGGATGGCCCAGGCGACGGTGGTGCATAGGAAAATAAAAGTGATGGCGGCAATTCGCTTGACCATGGATGTATTCCTTTCCGGTGAATTATTGACGGGGATGAATTTGAAAGGTTCGAACATTATGTTTTAGTTGATTGAAGTGATTTTCGGTTTAATCGATCGTCTTCGCTATGTGGGTTGCCACACTTTGAGCTTGTGATCCGAACGGCTGTCTGCACGAACTTTCGAATCGTGAGCTCGTTCGCCAACCGGCGCGAGCACGGCTTCGAGGACCGGCCGCATTTGTGATAACTGCTTAATACGAATTACCAGATCCCAGGCTCGCTCGAATTTCTTCCAGCCGGCGCTATAGCAAAAATGTTTCAACGAATGCTTTGTCGATACATGCGCTGAAGCAGCTCTTAAGATCGAACGCCAACGATAGAACGCCTGATAGGCCCAGTCGTATCCATTTTTTAGCTCAACCGGTGACAAGCCTGAAGGCCGATAGACAACGTGGCGGGTATCGTAGAGATCCCAATTACGAGTCTCGATCCGATCACGCGCCGCCATTTCGGTGAATAGCTGTGTGCCCGGATAGGGCGTGAGAATATGAAACGTTGCGGTTGTGATTCCTGATTCAACGGCCCAATCGACAGTTCGCGCGAAGACGTCCCGGTCGTCTCCGTCGAGACCGAAAACGAAACTGCCATTGACCATAATCCCGTGGCTCTCCAGGCGGCGGACGACCTCACGATAGCTGCGGCCGAGATTCTGACGTTTGTTAGCGGCGGCCAGACTATTGCTGGACAGCGTTTCGAAACCGACAAATAGACTTCGCAAACCGGCGGCGGCTGCCTCTTTAACCAGGTCGTCGCGCAGGATCGAATCGACAGTTGCCGCGCCCTGAAAGACCCGGCCCATCCCTTTCATGCCGCGAAACAGTTCGCGCGCGAACCGCACGTCCCCCAAAAGGTGATCGTCGAGGAAATAAAGATGACGCCCCGGCAGACGAGCAATTTCCGCGAGCGCATCATTGACACGCTGCGTGTAAAAACCGCGACCTCCGGCAAAGAACGCGTCTTTGTAACAGAAGGTGCAGTGATGCGGACAGCCCCGGGAAACGACAATCGAGTTGGGTACCAGGTAACGATGACGCTGAATCAGATCTCTTCGTATGGGCGGAAGACTTTCCAGTGTCCGCACCGAAGATTCATAGCGTGGTCGCGGCGCTCCTGATGCGAGGTCGCGCAAGAACTGTGGAAAGGTGTGCTCACCCGGCCCGAGGAAGATCGTGTCAGCGTGCGGCGCTGCTTCATCCGGCAGAGACGTAACGTGCAAGCCACCGAGCGCAACGTACGCTCCACGCGCGCGATAGTGATCAGCGATGCGATACGCGCGATAGGCGTTCGTGATGTAGACCTGGATGATTACGAGATCCGGGTCGTCATTCAGATCGAGTTTTTCGACATGTTCGTCTTGAAGAGAGATATCAAGTTCCGGATCCAGATAGGCAGCGAGAGTCGCCAGGCCAAGAGGCGGAAACAGCGAGTACTTGATTGGCCGCCAGTAGGGGCTGGTAGCTTCCGTCAACGCCGGAAGAATCAGTTTCACACGCTTGATCTTTCTCATCACAATTGGAATCGGGCCTTTCCGTGGAATGGGCTGTTTTCGTGGCCGACGATCAGATGCGTTTCCCAACCGTCTTCATTAACCAGCAGGGCCGTCGCCTTTACGTTTTCAGGCAGGTCGAAAGCGACTTGTGTTGTGTAAGCTTCGGCGGGCCGCAAGGGCGAAGTCATTGGGGTCCCGATTTGTGTGGCTGGTCCATAGCGATTGCCGCGTTCATCGATTAGCGTGAGCGCGCGGCCGTTGGGATACAGCAACCCGTCGCCTCGCCGCGGACCGATCGTGGCTTCGTCAAAACGCGTCTGGATAGTGACGATTGTGTACTGCCCTTGAG
>DASWQK010000082.1:0-9490 GCA_036403735.1 Pyrinomonadaceae bacterium | reverse complement strand
ATAGATGAACGCGACCACGTCAGCGTCCTGCTCAATCGCGCCCGACTCACGAAGGTCTGCAAGTTGGGGACGATGGTCGGTGCGGTTTTCAGGCGCGCGCGATAACTGCGACAGCGCCACCATCGGGATATCAAGTTCCTTCGCGAGGGCTTTCAGCTCGCGCGAGATTTGCGAGACTTCCTGTTGCCGCGATTCGAATCGACCGGATGAACCGGACATCAACTGCAGATAATCGACGACGATCAGATCGAGTTGCTTCTGCTCAGTTGCCAGACGCCGCGCTTTCGCGCGCATCTCCAGAACTGAAATCGCCGCCGTGTCATCGATAAAGATACGAGCATCGGCCAACCGGCCCAGCGCCTTACCCAAACGCGACCACTCTTCATTTGAAAGATAACCGCTGCGAAACTTTTGCGCGTCGACACTCGCTTCTGAACAAAGCATGCGCATCGCGAGCGCCTCTGCTGACATCTCCAGGGAAAAGATACCGACGACCGCGTTGCTTTCAATCGCTGCATGCTGCGCCAGCGTCAAAGCCAAGCTCGTTTTGCCCATCGAAGGCCGCGCGGCGATGACGACCAGGTCCTGTTTTTGGAAGCCTGAGGTAAGTGCATCGAGACCTTTGAACCCGGTTGGGACCCCGGTAACCACGAGGTCACGATGTTCGACCGCCTCGGCTTTTTCTAAAACTCTTTCTGCCGGATGCTTGATATGTTCGAAGCCCTGACGGATTCGTTCATCGGCCAGGGCAAAGATCGCGTGTTCCGCATGATCGAGGATGTTCTGCGGCTCGTCTTCTTCTTCCAGTGCTTCCGCGCTGATCTTGTTCGCAACTTTGACGAGCTGTCGCAGGAGCGATTTGCCGCGCACGACTTTCGCAAACTGCACAATGCTGGTCACGTGCGGCAGACCATTGGTCAGATTGGTGAGAAACAAAACGCCGCCTGACGAATCAAGCGAGTTGTCGCGACGCAATTCTTCGGCGACGAGAATCGGATTGATCTCTGAGCCGCGTTCGAAAAGCGCAATCATCGCCACGAAGATGCGGCGATGCGACGGTACGTAAAAATCCGGAGGCTTCAGCAGCTCGACTGCCTGGGAAATCAGCGTATTGTCCAGGATGACTGCGCCGAGGATCGCGCGTTCAGTGTCGGGACTGCTCGGCAGGGCTCGCTCGAGAATTGGGTCACGAATCGGTTCAGGTGTCGCCATTGTTTGAGAACAGAAAACATCGTCGCAGAGGAGCGAGTCTGTTGGTAACTGATTTAAGTCGGGAAAATATCACAGGAGCGTGAGGGCTCAGTAATGTGAAACCATTCTTTTTTTGAATTAGCTTCCGATGAGTTCAATGGGTTCAATGAGCTTGCGAAGCAAGCGGCAGAGAGTAGCCACGGGCGTAAACCCGTGGATCACGCACTTTATGAGACACCGAGCCCGGGAAGCGGGCGACAATTCTCGTCTTTAAACCTCTGCCGCCCGCTTCGCGGGCTACGGAATATTTATCTGACTTATCCCGGGGTTGCGCTCGCTTCTCTCGCTTCACCCTGGGCTAAATTCTGCCGCCGCTACGCGGCTCGTTGAGTCACGGCTCCTGCCTGGCGAAGTAAGTCTTTTGTCCCCAGACAAGGTATTCGGGATGACCACGAACTTCAACGCTGACCTTCCGCCGCTTGCCATCGCGAGTGCGGTTGGACGGATAGTAACCGAGGACGTAACGCCGATCGATGTCGGTCAATATCCGCGTGTAGATTTCGTCTGCCTGATCCGGTCGTTCCAAAAACTCTGCCCACGCGCCCGCGTGCTTAGCGATTTCCACTAACGCCGCTTGCCGCCGTAGCCACCCGTCGGGATAGTGAACGAAGAATTCGTCGTCCGGAGTGATCGACATTGATTGTTGGATCGGCAGCTTCCTTACTTTTAACAGTTCGATGGTGGCGGCTCGCCGGTTGGACCAATCAAGCCTGGCGCGTCGCGGAATGTCTTCCAGCGGCGCACCCGCGAATTGCACGCCTGGAATTATGGAATAGACCGTGGCCCGCGTCCTTTCAGCCGCGGTGAAAAAATCTTCCAGGCCATACCTTCGCGGCGGTATGTAAGGACTTGAGGTAACGAAACCCTTGAGCGCCTCAAGTTGATCGCCATCAGTCTGGAAAATGATGATCGGGCGGATGTCTTCGTTGCTCAGCAACTCGTTGAACGTGGCCATCAAGGCGTCGTACTGTTCGCTGGCTCCCGGCTTTCCACCAATCGCGCGGGCCCTCAAACTCTCCAGCTGATCCTTTAGCAACTGTTTGTCGCTGGTAAAGTCAACCAGCAGCTGTACGTCATCTGTTACCACCGCCATTCTGTCTTTCGGATTCAATTTGTCGACCAGCGTCTTGGCCGCGTCAATGCTGGTGCGAAGGTACGGCAATTGACTCGCACTGTAATCGATGATCAGCACAATCGACCGCGGAACGTCTTTGCTGTCGCCCAGCGAAAAACTCTTCACCTCCTGAAGCTTGTTGTCTTCCTTGACGATGAAATCGTCCTGAGTCAGCCCGGTCACGATTCCTCCCTGCGGATTCACCACCAAAACCGCGGACGTGACCAGATCAGTATCAACGCGAATTACGTCCTCAGTGCTGGTTTCCGGGTTTCCGGCACGCACAATCGGGACCTTGACACTGCGCGACAACGTCGATCCGAACTCTCGCAGTTTCGGGGGCGCCGGTAGCGCCGCCAACGACGGCAGGGGACTGCGCTCTGGCGGCAGCGTTGTGACTACCGGCAGCGGCGGAAGAAAGGCGAGATTCTCAGGCGGAATATCCACGTTGAAGCGCGGCTTGTATTTGGCAGTTGATTTTTGTGAGTGCGATCCGACCATGACTTCCCGATAAACTTTGACGATCGCGTACTTATTCTGATCAACCCAGAAGATTATTTTTTGCCCTGAGATTGTGCCCTCAATACGCCAGGCGCGGTAATCTCCGACTTTCTCTTCTTTCGCAACTTTTGGATCCGCCGTCAATTCGATTAAGTCTGCCGTGCGAAAGAACCGCGGCAGAAGTAGTTGCGGGATCAAGAGCGAACTGCCGGCAGAGAACGAAGCCATTCGAGCCAGGGCGGTGTCAAATGGCAATTCATTTTCACCGCCACCGAAGAAGGGAAACCAGCTCTTAGTGGATTCGCCATCTTTCCAGGCAATATAGGAACCCTGGTCACGGAGGATTGCGGCAGTATGCGACAGCTCAAAGCGGAAACTGGCTGGTTGAACAAATGCGGTTCGGAAACGCATCTCCACGGATGAAGACCCACCCAATCCAAACTCCACGGAGCCTTCATCCGAGTAACTGTGGCAAGTCGCATAAACTGACGCGACCTTCTTGAGAATGTCCCGGGCGTTTGGTTTTTGAGCGGGCGCAGAAACGCAAAACAACGCCGCGAAGAGACAAATGAAGACGGGCTTCCACATAACGGATGCCCGCCCAGTCTATCAAGCGAAATTGAATGTGAAAAGAATTAGAATCCGCGTTTAGGGACGCTCAAAATGTCAGAGGTCGACCAGACATCTCGCGCAGTCAGTCCTCGCGGGTTTCGCTTGCCGGCGTTTCCGCGGGTGGCGGAGCGCTTTCAACTTCTGCCGGCGCCGCTTCGACATTAACCTCAACCCCGCCTTCACCGAGCACGCTGATCGGGAGCTCGACGGTCACCTCGCGATGCAAACGCAGCGGAACGTTATAAGTGCCAAAGCGCTTGATAGGTTCGCGCAAAACGATCTTGCGTCGATCGATTTCATAGCCCTGTTCCTTTAGCTCGTGCGCGATATCCATCGACGTGACTGATCCATAGAGCACTCCGGCTTCGCCCACTTTCCGCTCAAACTTCAGAGTCAGTTTGCGCAACTGGTCACCCTGCAACTCGGCAGACGAACGATCCTTCGCTTCACGTTTCGCCAGGGCCGCTTTTTCGCCTTCAATTTGACGAACGTTGTTGGTCGTGGCTTCTACTGCCAGGTTGCGCGGCAGCAAATAGTTGCGCGCGTAACCGGATTTGACGCGCACGATTTCGCCGCGCGCGCCCAGATTATCAATGTCTTCACGTAAAAGAACTTGTGTATGTGCCATGGTTCTTATCCCCTCGGTCTCCCTCTCTCGCTTTTGGAGAGGCTGGGGTGAGGGACGCAGTTGCGGCGGCGTCTAAACCCTCACCCTAACCCTCTCCCACAGGGAGAGGGAAAAAATCAATCCGCCGCGTAAGGCAATAGCGCGATGTTGCGCGCGCGCTTGATTGCTTCAGCGAGCATTCGTTGGTGCGCGGCGCACACGCCTGAGATGCGGCGTGGCAAAATTTTTCCGCGCTCTGGAACGTATGATTGCAGAAACTTCACATCCTTGTAGTCGATCAGATCAACCTTCTCAATGCAAAAGCGGCAGATCTTCCGGCGCATCATGCGTCGCGGGCCGCGCGGCATTGTTCGATCATATTCGCGCTCGAAACCGAAATCGCGATCGCGATCTTCATAATTTGATGACATAAGCTTTCCCTTCTCTCGACGACCAAAAGTCTAGGCGGCCGATCCTTCTTCCTCCGGTTCAGTTTGCGCCTCGGCCTTGCTGGCTTTGCCGCCTGCCGTTTTCTTGGCGGCTTTGCGCGCCCGCCGGTCCTTCAATTTATCCGCGCGGCGACGCATTTCATCTACGCGAATTGTCATGTACCGCAGGATTTGATCGTTGACGCGCATGCGACGCTCGACTTCGGCAATCTCCGCACCCGAGCCTTCCACTTCCAGCAGCACATAAGTGCCGTTTCTCTTGTGGTTGATCTCGTAAGCGAGCTGCCGCTTGCCCATCATTTCGGTCTTCGTAATGCTGCCACCCTGACTGGTGATGATTTTCTGCACGCCTTCGCTCAGCTGCATTACTTCATTTTCAGCTACGTCGGGATCGATGATGAAGATTACTTCGTAGGTTCTTTTTTCCGCCAAAATTCAACTCCTTCGGTTTGGAAACCGGACTCGTCCGGCTACTAACATCTGGTGGACAAGTCCGCCAGCTAAACAATTATTCTTTCTTTGCGCTTGCCTCGTTATACAACGACATAGCTTTTGCTACCCCGTCTCGTAACACTGAGCGCATTGCCTCAGCAGCGCGCTCTAAAATTTCCGCCAACGATTCTTTTTCGGCCTTCGTGAATTCGTTCAAAACGAAATTCTTTGCGTCAGTGATTGGGTGATCGGGTTGAATCCCAATTCGCAGCCGAATGAATTCGTTGGTTCCCAATGCGCCGATGATCGACTTAAGGCCGTTGTGCCCACCCGCGCTGCCACGTTGCCGCAAACGAATCGCACCGAACGGCAAAGCCAGATCATCGCTGATGACGATTAGCGCTGCCGCATCCAGCTCAGGCTTTGAAATCAAACAACTAACGGCGTTGCCGCTCAAGTTCATGAACGTTTGCGGCTTGGCCAACTTCACGCGCCGATTTTCAATCAATCCGCTGCCGACCAGCGATTGGCATTCACTTCGCCGGATATTAACGGCAGCGTCAGCTGCTAGCTTATCCACCAGCATGAATCCCAGATTGTGTCGCGTCCGCGCGTATTCCGTTCCGGGATTCCCAAGACCAACGATCAAGAACATTTTCAATTTCCGATTGCCAATTGCCAATTGAAATCACGTGGTTGCTCAACCTGGTTCTGTTGCGAGCACACAATCGACAATCGCAAATCGGCAATTTTATTTTTCTTCGGCGGCTTCGCCTTCGTCTTCCTTCTTGCCCTTGCCGATAACTTCGGGTTCGGCCGGAGCTTCGCCTTCAACCGGTGCGGCAACCTCGACCGGCTCTTCCTTCACGACGCCAACGGTGGCGATAACGGTATCAGCACCGGTAAGGATTTCGACGCCTTCACTCGTCGGAATGTCGGAGACGTGCAGCACATCGTGAACGCCCAGGTTCGTCACATCCACATCGAGGTGCTCAGGAATGTCGCGCGGTTCGCAGCGAATCTCAACCTCGCGAATGATCTGTTCAAGGACGCCCGCTCCTTCCCGCACGCCAATCGGTTCGCCGACCAGACGCAATGGCACGGTTGCTTCGATCTTCTCGCCTTTGACCAGACGCTTGAAATCGGCATGGATCAGACGCGAGCGCACGGGATCGATTTGCCGATCGATAAACATGACTTCAGTTGCTTCGACGCCCTCGATATCAACCGTAAAGATTGTGTTGCGACCCGAGTCTGATCTGAGAATCGCCGCCAATTCCCTCAGGGGCGCTAAGGCGGCCACCGCCTCGGCGCCGCCGCCATAAATCGTCACCGGGACCTGACCTTCGCGACGCGCGCGGCGCGCATCATTTTTTCCGCGGCCTTCGCGGCGAATTGCGCGGACAATGATTTCCTTCTTCTCTGCCATGATTGCTCTCCTACGAATACGTTTCGTTTAGAGTCGGCCTACCGGCCGACAACTGGCGGGCAGTAGCCCGCCTCTAACCGGCGCACTTCAAACTCTTGTGCCGGCGCGCGGACAAGTCCGCGCTCTAAACGATATTGCTAATTTTTCTGCTGAAAGCTGACAGCTGATTGCTGCCGGCCGTAGATCGACGGCTACTTCGCTTTCAGTTTTTGCCCTTCGCTATACGAAGAGCGAAGAGACGCTGGTCTCTTCATGGATCGACTTGATCGCTTTCGCCAGGATAGGCGCAATGCTCAAGACTTTTATATTTTTCAACTCCGCTGCTTTCGAGTTCAGCGGCACGGTGTTCGTCACCACAATCTGCTCGATACCTGAGTTCGCCAGATGCTGTGCGGCACGTCCTGAGAGTACCGGATGCGTAAAGCATGCGTCAACTCGCGCGGCGCCGGCTGCCTTTAGCGCCTGCGAAACCTTCGTTAGCGAGCCGCCGGTGTCGCACATATCATCGACGATCAGACAATTTCTACCCTGAACATCGCCGACTACGTTCATGACTTCAGCCACATTCGGCTTGTCGCGGCGCTTGTCGCAGAGCGCGAGTTCCGCGTCCAGCCGCTTCGCATATGCGCGCGCACGCTCAGCGCCGCCCGTGTCCGGCGCGACCACCGTGAGCTTCGGCAGCGGAGCTTCCTGGTAGTACTTCATGAAAACCGGCGCGGCGTACAAGTGATCCACCGGAATATCAAAGAACCCCTGAATCTGCGGCGCATGCAAATCCATCGTCAGGATTCGATCGGCGCCGGCAGTCGTTACCAGATTCGCGACCAGCTTTGCCGAAATCGGCACGCGCGGCCGGTCTTTTTTGTCGGCGCGGCCGTAACCGTAATACGGGAGCACCGCGGTGATGCGCGCCGATGATGAACGACGGAACGCATCGAGCATCACCAGCAACTCCATTAGATACGAGTCAGTCGGCGGACATGTCGGTTGGACGATAAAGCAATCCGCGCCGCGCACGTTCTCTTCAATCTGAAAATTGAATTCGCCGTCTGAAAACCGCGCCGTGGTCGCTTTGCCCAGATCGCAGGATAGTTCACGACAAATCTCTTCGGCCAAACTTCGGTGCGCAGTGCCAGAGAAGACTTTTATGCCGCCAGTGGTTCCCATGAATTATTGATGAGTAATGAGTAATGAGTTATGAGTGATGAGCGCGTGCGTGATCCGAAGATTACTCATAACTCATCACGCCTTACCCATCACTAAGAAATTGGCTGGGGCGGAAGGATTCGAACCTACGAATGCCGGATCCAAAGACCGGTGCCTTACCACTTGGCGACGCCCCAGCAAGAGCGCCGGCATACTGCCGGCTGTTGTTTCTAACACAGCGGTATCGCCGCTTCGTATTCGCTGCGCCCTACCGTCCTACAGGGAAAGACGCGCCAACCAGTTTCGAGTTCGATCGCCTGAATGGCGCGTCGTTGCGCATCCTCGCTGTCAAAACTTCCAAAAACCGCAGAACCGCTGCCCGCAAGTAATGCCGCGTTTGCGCCTGCTTTTAGTAATGCTGCCTTCGCTCTGCGAGTCTCCGGGGCGAGGTCAAACGCCACCACCTCGAAATCATTTGTAAGAGATGCAAAGTCTACTCTGTCAAAAACCTGCTTAGCGACGGAAGTTGAAAGAATAGTTTTCGAGTTGTGGGTTGTCAAGGAACGTTCATCCAGAGCTTTATAAGCATCCGACGTGTTGACCTTCGCGTTTGGTTTCACGATTAGTAGAAATTTTTCCGCCACATCGGCGAGCTGTTCAAGCTTGTCTCCAGAGCCGGTTCCGCGGGCCGTACCGCCAAACAAAAAGAACGGCACGTCGGCGCCGAGTTGCGACGCAATCGCTATCAGATCTTCTTTTGTGGGGCTGAGATCCCACAACCGGGCTAAACCGATTAGGGTTACCGCGGCGTCTGATGAACCGCCTCCCAATCCTGCTTGAACCGGAATCCGCTTCTTCAAACGAATGCGCGCGCCTTTGCTGGATGTGCGCCCGTCTTGCAATGTCCGCGCAGCCCGAATCACCAAATTATCTTCGCCAACTGATAGCGATCGATCGTTGCAAGACAAGATGACGTCGGGCTGATCGATCAGAGACATTTCGATCGTGTCGTGCAGGCTAACCGTCTGAAAAATTGTGTCGAGGTCGTGATAACCATCGGCCCGCTTTTCTAACACGCGCAGAGTGAGATTGATTTTCGCGAAGGCTGGAAGGCTAATCGTGGTGTCGCTCAATTGAAAACTCGAATCGTTTAGAGGCGGGCTACCGCCCGCCCGTTCTCGTCAGAAGGAATGGCGGCCGGTAGCCCGCCTCTAAACAATAACTTTCGCCCGTTCAGCCAGGGCGTCCGCTTCGCGATTCGCATCCTGAATCACGCTCAATTCATTCAGAGTCGTTAACTCGCCGGCGCGCATCACGATGCGGCCATCAATGATCGCAGTTCGCACATCGGACGGTTGCGCGGAATAAACGAGGGTTGAGACTACGTCACGCGCCGGGCTTGAATGAATTCGATCGAGATCCACGACTATTACATCCGCGCGCTTTCCTGTTTCGATTGAGCCAATTTCCTGTCCGAGCCCCAGCGCTTTTGCGCCATCGATCGTCGCCATGCGCAGGACTCGGGCCGCCGGCAAAACTTCAGGCCCGTGCGCCAGCTTTTGCAGCAACGCCGCGGTGCGCATTTCCGTAAACATGTCGAGGCGATTGTTACAAGCAGCCCCGTCAGCGCCGAGCGACACCGGAATCTTTCGCGCCAGCATCTCTGCCACCCGTGCCAGCCCCGATCCAAGTTTTAGATTTGACGAGGGACAATGCGCGACATTCGTCTGCGTGCGCGAGAGCGTTTCCATTTCTTCAGTCGCCAGATGAACACAATGGGCCAGCATCACGTGCGCGCCCGAGATTCCCAGGCTGTCGAGATAAGCAACGTTTCGTTTGCCAGTCTCACGCTCGACGATCTCACATTCGCTCTTGTTTTCGGATGCATGCGTGTGAATCATTACGCCATGCTTCTTTGCGAGTTGAGACACTTCGCCGAGCAATTCATG
>DASWQK010000081.1:0-3580 GCA_036403735.1 Pyrinomonadaceae bacterium | reverse complement strand
TTGTGTATTTCTGAGTGGCGGATCTGATTGCAACAACATGCTGGTTGACTTGAATCAATTTAGCACCTATGCCGCGACGCGAGGTGATTGCAGCACGCCTGGAGCCACGCCGAATCTTGGTCTGACGCAGTCCATGCTATTGCCCGTCAATCCCGCAAGTGGTGGGCAGTTTGGACTGCATCCAAACCTTTCGCCGGAGGCGCACATCAACGGAGCGGCGGCAGGCCTTCTTGGACCTTGGAGCCAAGGCAAGCTCGCGATTCTTGCCAACTACGGATCGCTGCTGCGACCGACGACGAAGGCTCAATATCAAAGCAATGTTGGCGGGGCCTTTCGCCCTTACCAACTCTTTTCACATTCGGACCAGGTTAATCAACAGATGAGCTCGATCGTGAACACTACCGGCCAAACCGGCTGGGGTGGCCGCGTAGCAGATAACACTGGCTCGCTGAACGGCGTAACGATATTGCCGATGAGTCTTTCGGTCGCGGGAGGTAATCTGTTTGAGACGGGCGCGAGCACGCGACAAATTGCGATCGGCACCGGCAGTTTGGCGAGCGTCCTGTCGCTCAGTTGGAATGGTCAAGCGTCAGCGAATCCGTTCACGAACGGCAGCGGCTTCCGCCAACTACTCGGTTTTGATCGTGGACAAACCTTGATTAGAGGCGCGAGTGATACCACAAGCACGGCACTCAATGCTGATGCGATTTTGAACCAGCCTGACCCAACCTTAACTTCATTTCCGCCAGCCAACGTATTGACGAGCGGTATCGCGGCCCAACTTAGACAAGTTGCAAAGCTGATCAAGATTAAAGATACGTTAGGCATGAAGCGGCAGATTTTCTTCTGTTCACTTGGAGGTTTCGATACGCACACGAACGAAACGGCAACGGATCCGACACAGCCGAACAACGCCGGAGCACAGGGCAATCTATTGACTCAGTTCAGTCAGGCCGCCCGCGCGTTTTATGACGAGATGGGCGCCCAGGGCAATAGCAACAGCGTGACGCTCTTTACCATTTCGGATTTTGGCAGGACCTTCCAACCGTCCGGCACGGGCGCGGCCGCTGTGGGCAGCGATCATGCCTGGGGCAGTCATGCATTCATCATGGGCGGCGCCGTGTTGGGTGGCACACTGTATGGCGCATATCCAACGCTGGCGCTTAACAGTCCCGACGATGATGGTGGCAATCGCGGTCGTTGGATCCCAACGACATCGATAGATCAGTATGGCGCCACGCTCGCCGCCTGGTACGGTTTGCCGGCGAATCTGTTGACGACTGTTTTCCCGAACTTGAGTAAATTCCCGACCCAGAACCTTGGCTTCCTTGGTTAGGCGCTAAAAGGGAATTCGACATCTCATGAAGGATCGACTGTGATTGAACACGAGCACGATGTGTTCGATCACGCTCGATCCTTTTTCATTTTCTTTGTAAGCTTCGCACCGGTAGATTTGATTCGAGTGAAGAGATGAAGCGATCGCGCAATCGAAATAGCTCCCGCGTTGCCGTCACTGCTTTCGCGCTTGCCCTCGCCCTTGGCCTCGTCGTATTTGCGCCCATCAAATTCGAATCAGCGATCGGAGCGCGGACATCTCTCTCGACAGCGAGTGCCACGCGCGAAGAATGTGAGCGAAGTGCGGACGCTTTGCGGGTAGGAACGCCGCCGCTTCAATCGATGGCAGATTTTCCACTGGCTTTTGAAGCGAACGCCGGACAAGCAGACCCATCAGTCAAATTCCTGGCGCGCGCCGGCAAATCAGAACTGCTGCTGACTTCGCGCGCAGTAACGGTCCAGTCTCGCGAATCGTTCGGCGTGCAGTTTGTCGCAGCGAATGCAGCTACCACGCCGCAGGGGATTGATATTTTACCGGGACAGCGAAACTATATCGTCGGCAACGATCCCTCTAAGTGGCATACCCACGTGCCGACATTCAGAAAAGTAATTTACGAAGATGTCTATCCTGGAATTGATCTCGCGTTCTATGGCAATCAAAGTGAATTCGAATACGACTTTGTCGTGAAGCCCGGCAGCGATCCGCGGGCGATTCGTCTGGGAATTGAAGGCGCACGACCGCGCATCTCAGCGATTGGCGATCTGATATTGAAGCGCGGCGATGACGAGTTGGTTCAGCGAAAGCCGATCGTTTATCAAGACATCAATGGCGAACGCCGGCGCGTCGATGGACATTATTCACTACGCCGAAAGCGGGAAGTCAGTATTGAGATCGGCGAATATGACCCAAGCAAACCGCTGATCATCGATCCAACACTCGTCTACTCAACTTATCTCGGCGGTAGCGGAGACGATTCCGGTAGCAGCATCGCGATCGACAGTAACGGCAATGTCTATGTTGCAGGCACTACCGCATCGACGAATTTTCCTATCCATGGCCCGGCATTTCCGAACACCGCCGGCCTCGCTGACATCTTCGTCACGAAGATCGATGCTGCGGGCGCGAATATCATTTACTCGACCTACATCGGCGGCAGCGGTCTGGATCGCGCTGACGGAATCGCGGTTGATGCCAGCGGCAATGCCTACGTGGTGGGCCGGGTTGATTCGACCTCCACGAACTTTCCAACCACGGCCGGGTCATTCGGCACCGCTTATCGCGGCGGCGATTTTGACGGTTTCGTATTTAAGCTGAATGCGCAGGGTAATGCGCTGGTCTACTCAGGATTTCTGGGCGGCGAAGAGAACGATTCAACTGAGGGTGTCGCAGTTGACGCCTCTGGAGTCGCGTACGTTACGGGCGGCACCAAATCAAATGCGTTCCCGACGACTGGAAATGCATATCAAGGTCAGCGCGCCGGAGACACTGACGCGTTCTTGACTAAGATTAACGCCGCCGGTTCAGGCTTTCTTTATTCCAGCTACGTCGGCGGAAGCGGGACCGATCGCGGCAGCGGAGTAGTCATCGACGGCGCCGGCGTGGCGTACATCGCAGGCTATGGCGCTTCACCGGATTTCCCCACGGAAGATCCCTTTCAGGCGGGTTTCGGAGGAGGCTTTGATGCGTTCATCGCGAAGTTTGATACCAATGCGAGCGGAATCAACTCGTTCGTATTTTCAACCTATCTCGGAGGGGCGGGCGACGACAAAGCGTTTGGAATTGCGGCCGATAGCGGCGTCAACAATATCTATGTGACAGGTCAGACTTCTTCGAACAATTTTCCGGTATTGAATCCGGCCCAACCATCATCCGGAGGATCATTCGACGCTTTCATTGCCAAGATTTCGAATACCGGCCAGAAGGTTTACGCCAGTTATTTTGGAGGCAGCGGAGACGATCGCGCGACCGGTGTCGCGGTGAATTCCACCGGCGTTTATCTGATGGGCTTTACCTCTTCAGCGAACCTTCCGACGGTCTCGCCACTGCAACTGAATAACGGCGGCGCGTTTGATGTATTCGTCGCCAAGTTGAACACCAGCGGGACCGCGTTTTTATACTCGACATATTTAGGCGGATCCGCGAATGAAAATTTTGTCGCTGCGGTGAAGTCGACCAATCCGATCGCGGTCGATACATCGAACGCTTACATCACCGGGTATACCTCTTCGGCAAATTTTCCCCTGG
>DASWQK010000080.1:0-4241 GCA_036403735.1 Pyrinomonadaceae bacterium | reverse complement strand
AGGTTGAAGCCGCGCGCGGCGAAAGATAGTTTGGAGCTCCGCCTGAAGGCGGCGAGCCGCTTTGCACAAGTCGGCCTGGTTGGGCAACAAAGCGGCGTCGCATCGTTACAGAACCGCGAGCGGTAGCGAGCGGGACAAACGCACAACTGAGCAAGTTTGCTGAATCTATCGAAGAGCACTTGATTGAAGAGTTGCGTCTTTTATCCCGCTCGCTACCGCTCGCGGTTCTGTAACGTCTTGGCCGCTTCTAATCAGGCAGCTCTTGTCCAAAGCCGTGGCAAGCCGTAAACGGTTTTTCGCCAAAACGTATCCAGATGAAACGCACGCTCCTCCGATCACTGATTGCCATCATCGTTCTGCTGGTTGCTTATCTGTTACTTTGGCCCGTTCCCATCAACCCCGCGGCCTGGACTCCGCCGACTGCACCGGACCTCTATGCGGAGAACTCTGAGCTATCGAAAATCGATCGACTTCGCATCGACGGAAACAAGCCGGAAGATGTCGCGTTCGATTCACAGGATCGCATCTATTGTGGTGATGAGCTGGGCCGCATCTTTCGTTTCCAGCCGGACGGCACCAGACCCGAAGTGTTCGCCGAAACAAAGGGCCGCCCGTTGGGATTGATCTTCGATGCGTCCGGCAATCTGATCGTCGCCGATGCTGTCGTGGGCTTGATGTCGATCGCGCCTAACGGACAACCCAGCGTGCTGGCGACCGAAGCAGAAGACGTTCCCTTTCGCTGCACCAACGATCTGGATGTCGCTACGGATGGCACGATCTATTTCACCGACGCCTCTTACAAGTTTCCGCTCACAAAATTGAAAAGCGATTTGCTTGAGCATCAACCGAACGGCCGTTTTCTTTCTTACGATCCGCGTACGAAGCAGACGAAAGTTCTGCTGCGCGATCTCTATTTTGCCAACGGGGTCGCCGTCAGTCCTGACCAATCTTTTGTGCTGGTGAATGAGACCGGCGCCTATCGCGTGCGGCGTTATTGGTTGCAGGGAGAAAAAGCGGGGCAGTCAGACATCTTTATCGATAACCTGCCGGGTTTTCCGGATGGGATTTCATCTAATGGCCGCGACACTTTCTGGGTGGCTCTGGTGAATCGGCGCGATGCCGGCCTCGACTTTTTGCTGCCGCATCCATTTCTGCGAAAGATCGTCTGGCGCCTGCCGGAATTTCTGCAACCCAACATCAAGCGTTACGCCTTTGCCCTCGCGCTCGACGGTAACGGCAAAGTCATCCGCAACCTTCAGGATCCTTCACCGCAGTGCTTCACGCAGATCGCGAACGTCGTCGAACACAAAGGGAACTTATATTTCGGCAGCATCGGTGAAAGTGCGATTGGAAGAATGCCACTCCCGGCGCGTTGAGCTTGCGGATTTTCTCACATCAAACACGAAAATTTTCCAAGGCCCTGGTGATCAGATAGTGTCCTGATTTAAATTCTCTCTGCGGCCCTCTGTGGAATCCTCTGTGGAATCCTCAGTATTTCCTCTGCGGTTAACCTTTAATCCTGCGAAGTGAAACCGCAGAGGAAGAACCGAGGTCTTCGCAGAGGAACGCAGAGAAACCGAAATTACCTATCTGTAGATCGGGATCTATTTACGCCTAAAAACCCGGCGGTCTTTCGCCTGTCACGCCGAACGCGCGTTCGAGTGCGACGCCCACCTGGCCGATCAAGCCATCATCGAACAGCCGGCCGAGGATGGTGATTCCATGCGGCACGCGCCGCGGCGGATTAAACTTCGGCAGAGGGTTGGCCTGATCGGGCGCCCAATCGCTGCGCGCTTCAGATACCTCGACAAAACCGGCACGCAGCGTGAGCGATGGATGACCGGTGAAGTTTGTGATCGTTAACTGTTCGTCGCGGAGCGACGGGACTATCAATAGATCAACCTCTCTAAATACACGCGCCATTTCGAGCGCGACCTTGCGACGCAAACGATCCGCCTGCACAAAATCCACCGCCGAAAGAAATCGCGACTGACGAAACAGGTTGGGCCAAGCGTCTTTGACCTGCACCTTCAAGTCACCGAGCTGATTGTTGAGCGCCAGGTCCTCGAACGAGGCCGCGCCTTCCGCAAACAGAACCGGCATCAATGAGCTGTACGGCCAGTCAGGCAGCGTTACTTCTTTCAATTCCATTCCGAGCTTCTTCATCGTCTCCATCGCCGCGCGATCGACGTCAGTCGCGGGACTTTCTTTCATCCAACTCGAGATGTAACCGACTTTCAATCCGGCCACCGATGCGCGAGTGTCAAAGTCGAGCCGGCTCGGAACACTGGACGCATCGCCGGCGTCTGGTCCACTGATCGCGTGCAGCACCAGCATCGCGTCTTCGACGCTTCGAGTCATCGGACCAAGTTTGTCGAGCGACCAGCACAGCGTCATGGCGCCCGTGCGCGCTACGCGCCCAAACGTCGGACGCAGACCGGTCACCCCGCAGCGCATGGCCGGGCTGACGATGCTGCCGCCCGTCTCGCTACCAACTGAGAATGCGACCAAAGCTGCGGCGGTGGCTGCGCCTGGGCCGGCGCTCGATCCTGACGCGCCCTCTTCCAACAACCAGGGATTCATCGTCTGGCCACCGAACCAGATGTCGTTCAAGGCCAGCGCGCCGAGCGAAAGTTTCGCGATCAGAACTGCGCCCGCGTCATTCAATCTGCTCACCACCGCTGAATCAGCCGCCGGCACGCGGTTCCGAAACGGCTCGGCGCCGTAGGTCGTTGCAATGTCTTTGGTGTCGAGCAGATCTTTCACGCCGTAAGGAATGCCGTGCAATGGACCGCGATACTTGCCCGCGGCGATTTCTGCATCGGCAGCTTTGGCGCGTTGCAACGCGTGGTCTTTCGTCAGAGTAATGACTGATCGAATCTTTGGATCCAGCCGCGCAATGCGATCGAGATAGATATTCGTGAGCCGTTCCGAGGTTAGCTTCTTTGATTCGATCCATCTCGACAGTTGGGTGACGGGAGCAAAAGCGATCTCGTCATCCGCTGATGGCAACGCCGCAGCGTCCGCCTTCGAGCGCACGAACTGATCGCGAACAGGTGACGCGGTGATTCCCGGAAGCATTGGATTCCAAAGTGTCCCTGGTAAATCAGTCGCGGCGAGCGCGACCTTGCGTGGTCCAGTGCGACGTTCGAGATATTGCGCGAGTGATGTGCGCCAGGTGTCCGCCGCTTGTTGCCGCTCTGCGGGCGTCATCGACACCTGCATCAGTTTCTCCGCTTCAGCGAACGTCTCAGGAGTGACTGGTGGTCCAGCTCCCGCGCCGGTGCCAAACGTGGGTGGCGCGCCGGCCGTACTCGGCGTTGATTGTGTATCGGCGGACGGAGTTTGTTTGCGACAAGCTGTAGTGGCTACGAGCACCGCGATGGGTGCGGTGATTAGAAATTGGCGACGAGTGTTCATGGGTGAGGAGAATAGTCTCGGAACATTGCGCGATCAAGGCCGCGGAGTCAGGTCCGAAGGACCGTAATTAAATAGCCACGGGCGTGAGCCCGTGGACAGTCGAAACATAAATAGTCGAGCGCCGAAGGTGCGGCATTAGATCCCGTCTCACAGTGCAGAAAAATGCCGGCCCTGCGGGCCTTGATTTCATTTCGAGGCTTCTTATCCACGGCCTTACGGCCGCGGCTATTGAATGACGCGCCTTCGGCGCTTGAGGACAAAACCAAACGACATTGTTAGGTGAGTCAAATATGTGATTGCCAAAAAGACGATTGAAGAAATTAATTATTTGCATGGTGCGCGACTGTTCCATCTACTTATTGACCAGCTTATGCTCGCGCACGGTCAAGTGCTTACCGGATTCGAGGCAGATTGTTTGCATTCTTCCAGGCTGTCCTTTGCTCAACGGGCAAACCAGGAAGTCACCGAAGACGTCCTTGTTCCAATCAAGTTTGAGCTTGATATCGTCAGGCAGAACCGTTGGTCCGGGCGCGCTCGAGACATCATTTGGATCCAGAACCCCCAGCAGTCGCTTACTGCCGAGGGGCCACAGTCGAATGCTCGGCGTGCCGTTATAGACGGACAGCCGGCCATGCACGCTAAAGCATCTCCCGACCACATCGGGACGTGTGCGACAAGACTCCGCTTCAGAGAGTCGCGATCCTGCGATCGCGTTGTATGTGATCAGCAGACCAATCACCGATAACACAGTCAGTTTCGAGTAAGTCAATGTTTTTTTGTCCGTGGTTTGCGCTGCGCAGACTGCTTTATGATTCTCAACT
>DASWQK010000079.1:0-13848 GCA_036403735.1 Pyrinomonadaceae bacterium | reverse complement strand
TGGGGCGTTCGAACTATAAGATCGAGAGGAATATTGGCACTGATTCTATTTCGGATTTCTATCGCTTTGCGTGCGGGCTTACCCTTGAAAGGAAGGATCACGAGGATGTCAACATCCGAATCCCTGGTGGGCTCTCCATACGCGTGCGATCCAAACAAAATTACTCGATCCGGATTAAACTCGCGCACGATTTGCGAAGTTAGATCTTCAATCTTTTTTGCCTTAGTCATGAATTCTTACGCCTCGCCGCCGGCCAGATCCTGAAAGTCTTCGATGCTGGGTAGTTCCGTGAGGTCCTTCAATCCGAATTGAATCAGAAACTCCTTTGAGGTGCCGTACATCATGGGACGACCAACTGTTTCTTTTCGTCCTTTGGCGACAATCAGGCGCTTGTCGAGCAAGGTCTTGATGGCTGATGGTGATTGCACCCCGCGAATTTCCAGAATCTCCGGCACAGTCACCGGTTGTTTGTACGCAATCACTGCGAGCGTCTCAAGCGATGCGAGCGAAAGTTTCGCGCTCGGCTTTGATTTGAGATAAGCGCGCACCTGCTCGTGAAATTCCGCGCGCGTAGCGATCTGCCAACCGCCCGCTATTTCGCGCAACTGCAAGCCGCCGTTGCCCTCGTCATACTTCGTCACCAGTGCCGTAATCGCTCCGTCAACCAGATCGCGCTCTACCTTGATGACACCGGCGATCGTCTTTGCACTAATCGGTTCGTCAGCCACAAAGATCAGCGCCTCAGTAATTGAGCGAAGCTCGGCGTCGCTAATCTCTCGATGTCCCTGGATTTCTGAATCGGACGAGTCGACTACCTCGACCTCATCATCACCTGCGGCAGCAGCTTTTGCTTGATTGCTCATGAGTTTAGTCGCCGGACTTGTCCGGCGAATCAGACGTAAGGCGGACAAGTCCGCCCTCTAAACAAATCCCACTTATTCACGCAGGCGAAACGGCCCGCGCTGTGATTTCACCAAAAGTCTCCCGCTGTTGTAGAGCGATTTCGCTCAGACGAACCAATTCGAGAACTGAAAGAAACGCCACCACCAATTGGCGGCGTGACTGTGCGCGCTCGAAGAATTTCATCAAGTTCAATTCGCCCGCCGACCTCACCATGTTTCGCAAACGATCGATCATTTCCGCCATCGTCACTTCTTCTCGCTCGATCTCCATCATCACTTCTTCTTTATGGCGAGCGAGAATTTCCTGGAAGACTGTCAATAAATCGAAGAGCCCGACTGCTACTTCCGGATTGTTTTTGTCAGTTTCGATCTCGGCGCGCTTGAATACCGCGCGTTCAACTGTGGCGCGCGACCAAAGCATTTCCGCCGCGGCCTTGAACTTCTCGTGCTCAAGCAACCGATTGACGAGTTCGGCGCGCGGATCGATCAACTCTTCTTCCACGGCCAGCGGATCGCGCGGCAGAAGCATGCGCGATTTGAGCTCGATCAACTGCGCAGCCATCACCAGAAAATCACCGGCTACCGTCAGATCAAGCTCCTGCATCAGTTGCAGATAACGCAAGTACTCATCGGTAATACGCGCGACCGGAATGTCATAGATGTTTACTTGGTCCTGACGGATTAAATACAGCAGCAGATCGAGCGGGCCTTCGAAGTCGCCGAGGGTGATCTTCAACTGATCGCCATCCCCGTCAGGTGTGATCGACGGTTGCGCCCCGGCAACGCTGATGGTCGGCGCTGCTTCGGTCGCGGTCTCAGTCGATTCACTGTCGATCGTTTGCGTGACGTCTTCCATGGTTCTTAGCTGCGGGCGCCAATCAATCCCAGGCTCTTCCTGGCGTGATTCAAAGTCAGCTGCGCAATCGCTTCCGCGCGTTCCGCCCCCTGCTCCAAAATCTGATCCAGTTTATCATCATCAATGCTCCGCACGCTTTCTTGAATCGGCCTCAGAAATTCGATGCACACGTCCGCCAGCTCCTGCTTTAGGGCCGCATAGCCTTTACCTTTGAACTGCTCTTCGATCTCAGCCGGCGTCTTGTTGGTTAGCAAATGATAAATCGTCAGCAAATTATTTATTGCGGGGCGCGATTCGTCGAACTTGATTTCAGTGCCTGAGTCGGTAACGGCGCGCTTGAACTTTCGTCGCACGGCGTCGTCATCATCCAGAAGCATGATGCAGCCTGCTTCGCTCTCTTCATCGGACTTGGACATTTTCTTTGTCGGATCGGCGAGCGACATGATGCGCGCGCCTACTTTCGGAATGAATGGATCGGGAACTACGAACGTTTGTCCATAATCGCGATTGAAACGAATCGCGAGGTCGCGGGTGAGTTCGAGATGTTGTTTTTGATCTTCGCCGACGGGGACGAGGTCGGTTTGGTACAGCAGAATATCCGCCGCCATCAGCACCGGATAATCAAACACACCTACGCTGACGTTCTCTTCGTGCTTACGGACCTTGTCTTTGTACTGTGTCATCCGTTCCAACTCTGACACGCGCGCCACGCAGTTGAGCAGCCAGGTCAACTCAGCGTGGGCCGGCACATCTGATTGCACGAAGACGGTCGAGACGTTCGGATCGATGCCCACCGCAAGATAGATGCGCGCAAGTTCACGCGTCTTCGCCGCCACCATCTTCGGATCCTGCGGCGCCGTGATCGCGTGAAGATTTACAATGCAGAAAAAACTTTCATAGTCACGCTGCAACGCTACCCAGTTACGCAACGCCCCGAGATAATTTCCCAGGTGAACATTACCGGTCGGCTGCGCGCCACTAAAAATTCTTTTCATTCGAACTTACGCACCTATGAACAACAGTCGAATAGCGATGGGCATCACCACTCTAAAGATCGCGCTAAACACGCCCGTAAACATTGCCAAAATCAAGAGAATAAAACCAAATCGTTCCAGAGCTTCAAACCCCGATTCAAAGCTGGGCGGTAGAAGACTTTGAAGCACTTTGCTGCCGTCGAGTGGCGGAATCGGAATCAAATTAAAAACGCCGAGCGCCACATTCAGTCTAAAGAAGACCCATAACAAATCGACCGCACCCAGTGCGATTATGGAATTAGTTCCGGCGGGCACAAGCGCTCCACCACCAACTTCGATGAGTCCTAATGAATAGCAGACTCGAATAATGATCCCGGCTACGATCGCGATAATGAAATTACAGATGACGCCGGCAATCGAAACCCAGAAATTCGCCACTCGTTTGTTTCGCCACCGAAAGGGATTCACGGGCGTCGGCTTGGCCCAGCCAATCAGCGGGGCTCCGGTGAAAAACGACATCGCTGGAAACAGGAGGGTGCCAATCGGGTCCACGTGCACCAGTGGATTTAACGAGATGCGCCCTTGTAAGCGCGCAAGATCGTCGCCAAAGTAATTGGACGTCCAGGCATGGGCCGACTCGTGCACCGACAAAGAAAAAATCAGCGCAACCATATACAAGACAAACTGTCCAATCGCACCGCTGTCCAGAATCTTCCTCCGTGAGAACCTTGAGTCTTCTAACTCGTCAGCGAAAATATCATCGCACTTTAACGCCAGTCAAAGTTAGCCTTCGACCAAAAGCACGCCCGGAATTCCCAGCGGCAAACTAAAGAGGGCGTCGTTCGTAGCGACAATCATCTCGCCCTGCGGACCAAACGCCACGCCTACCATGTTCATGCCAGCCACGATCAATTCCGCGTTCTTTCCGTCTGCAGAAATCTTCACAATCCCTCGACGCCCGCGCAATGCCGCAGCCACGTAGAGATTTCCCGCCGCGTCAAGAGCTAACCCCTGCGGGCGACCGAGGCCGCGAAAGAACACGGTCGACTTTCCGTCCTGGTCGAAACGGGTAATCGAATCAAAGCTGGAAACCGTTGGACCAGTCACGTAAAGGTTGTCGTCCGGTCCAAACGCCAGATGGTACGCCGAGACCGAAGGCTCATGTTGAGCCCAGCCTCCGGCCTCTCCAATCTCGTTGACGCGATAAATCGTTCCAGACCGATCGCCAACAAACATTTGCCCTTCACGATTGAAAGCCAGGCCCGTCGCGACGCCGAGATCGCTCGCAAACGCAATAACCTCTCGATCGCGCGTGATCCGATACACCGTCCCATCAAATCGACTGGTCACAAACATGCGGCCGGTTCGATCAAAGGCGATGCTGGTTGGGTTCATGATGTCGCCAGAGAAGTCTTCGATTATGCCTTCACTGTCGATTCGATAGAGCGACACCGGCACATGCTCTCCGCGCGAACCTGAGCGCGTCACAAACAAAGCGCCGTCGGCGGGATTGAACGCCGGACTTGTAACCGGATGCAGATTTGCAGCGACCTGCCGGCCGACTACGAAATCCACTACGTCAGTGCCTGGTTGAGCCGCAGGATCACCGGCGACGACAACCTGCACCGCACCGTCAGTCGCCATTTCAGGGATGATTGCGACCGCACGCCTTCGATTCGCAGAGACAAGGTGAGCATTTGCGCCGCCAAAACGCACCTCGAGCGTGTTCAGCAAATCTGCTGAAATCTCTTGGTACTCAACTATGATTTCGCCACCGGGAATCCCCGCCGCGGGGCTCAAGGTATTGACGCTTTGGGCTCGACTCATCTGAACTCGATCGTGACGCTACATCCTAACGGCGCATTTACCAGTTGTCTAATTAGCGGTCGAAAAGCAAACCGAATTAGTCTGTGCCCGTGGCTACCTGCAAAGTCGACGCGTGATATAATTCTCGCCAGTCCACTGGATGCGAAATCTTCACGGCAACACACACGGTCTCAAGCCAAATCAACTAAGGCGGATCGAAAAGCTGTATCAAAGACGCATCCCTCCGCGTGAGATTTTGACGCCCGAATTTGCTCGACAACTTAGCGAACTTTCTCATGAGACCAATCGCCAGATTGGGGCGCTGATCGATCGTAAGGGTTACGTCGAATATGTGATCGTCGGTGATGCACGACGCATTGAGCTGCCCGATTTCAAGCGCGTGCGCGTCGCGGGTGATCGCTTTCGCGGTCTGCGATGCGTCCACACTCATCTGCGCGGCGAAGACCTCACTAGAGACGATCTGACCGATCTGGCTCTGCTGCGGCTTGATTTGATGGCCGCCATCGATGTTGACGAGCAAACAGGATTGCCCGGTTTGGTCCGCGCGGCGCATTTACTTCCATCGACCGTCGAGCATTTGGACTCAAATGGCACAGCGCGTAGTTTCGGGTTTCTTGATCCAAACGTCGCCTCGCAGTTGGACGTCGATTTTCTGGCGTTAATGGAAGCGCTTGAATCTGAGATGGCGCGCAATCGTCGCAACCGGCGCCATTCATCCAAGAGTGATCGGGCAATTCTCGTTAACGTCTCAACGGGTCAAATTACCGACGCCGAAGACTCGATGGCTGAATTGAGGGAACTGGCGCAATCAGCGGGGGTCGTCGTGCTGGATGAAATCATTCAACGGCGGGCACAGATCGATTCGCGAACCGTTTTAGGTAAGGGCAAGCTCGACGACCTGTTAATTCGCGCCATGCAACTCGGCGCTGACGTGATTATTTTTGATCGCGAGTTGCAGGCAGCGCAGGTCCGTTCAATCTCTGACGCGACCGATTTGAAAGTGATCGATCGATCGCAGTTGATTCTCGACATCTTCGCTCAACGGGCGCAGTCGCATGAAGGTAAAATCCAGGTCGAACTCGCTCAACTAAAATACATGTTGCCGCGTCTGGTCGTCGGTCAGAACTCCGCATTCTCGCGATTGGCGGGCGGCATTGGCGGTCGCGGCCCAGGCGAGACCAAGCTGGAGACAGATCGCCGCCGGGTGCGCGATCGAATCCATCGACTTGAGAAAGAGCTCTCATCACAGGCAAAGCGTCGCGAGCAGCGGCGCAAGGAACGGTTGCGTCACCAGGTGCCGACTATCTCGATTGTCGGATATACAAACGCCGGCAAGTCGACTCTGCTGAATGCGCTCACTGCCAGTGAGGTACTCGCGGAATCGCGCATGTTCGCCACTCTGGATCCGACAACTCGCCGCCTGCGTCTACCGCGCGAGCGCGAGGTCATCATTAACGACACCGTGGGATTCATTCGGGACTTGCCGCCCGATCTGCTGGAAGCCTTCCGCTCAACTCTGGAAGAAATCGGCGGGAGTTGCCTGCTGATTCAGGTTGTCGATGCAGCCAATCCACGCTGGCAACAGCAGATTGTTTCCGTGGGCCGCATTTTGACGCAGCTTGAATTCGATCAGATTCCGCGTTTGCTGGTTTTCAATAAGAGCGACCTGATTGATCGCCCTACGCTCGATTCAATGATTAGGCGCGTGTTGCTTGAATGGGGAGCTGAGGCGCTGACAATTTCTGCAACGGATCGGAAATCGTTACTGCCAATGCTTCATCGGATTGACGAAATACTGGCGCAGGATGTTTCGCGTTCCGATCGTGTCTATGCTGCGCAACCGCGAAGCCCGCTAGCGCCACCTCCATACAAATGAGTCCGCGTCCACGCTTCACGTCACGAATCGACGTAGTACGCAATGCCGTACTCGGCGTTCTGCTACGGCCATTTCGTTGGCTTTCACCAGGCATGCAATTCGCGATCGGTTTTGCGGCTCTCGTCCTTTCAACCACCCTGGCGATGAGTCGGTGGCCCTTTGACCATCGTACGGTCGGAATGTTGGCGATCGTCGCTACGGTACATTTTGGTCTATGGCGTTTCGTGAAGTACCGCGCCGCCGCGGTCGATCTGCTCATTTCGCCACAACGTGCTTTCGCGTTAGTCGGCTCTGCAATTTTCTTCCAGACGGCCGTAATTCGATCAGGTTTCCTGGTCGCGAATGCCATCGCTTCGCAAAGTACTCGCGCGCCATTCAAAGACGCCGACGTTTGGGCTTTCACGATCCCATTCGCGGCCGCTGCCCTTCTAATAACCATGCTGCTGGATCGGCAATTGAGTTTTATCACCGGGTTGATTACAGCGGTTGTAGCCGGAGTTCTGGCGCCCAGGGAATTCCCCGCGATGCTCTACGCTTTAGTTTCCTGCGCCGCTGCCGTTTACGGAATCAAGCGGTACCGCGAGCGGCAATCAGTGACGCTGGGCGGTTTGGCGGTGGCCGGCGCGAACGTGGTGGCGGCGATCGCCATCACGCTGTTTACCCAGCCACGACTAAGCCTCTTCGCAATTCTGGTCTCTGCCCTGTTTGGATTTGGTGGTGGATTATTGACGATTATTTTTGCGGCCGGCGGTGTGCCCATTAATGAATCGCTGTTTGGAGTGCTGACGGATATTCGGCTGTTGGAATTGACTAACGCGGATCTGCCAATTCTGAGTCAGCTGGCGCTGCGCGCGCCCGGAACCAACCAACATTCACACGCGGTGGGCCAATTAGCTGAAGACGGGTGCCGGGCAATTGGCGCCAATGCCATGCTGGGCCGGGTCGGCGCGCTCTACCACGATATTGGAAAGGTGGCGGCGCCGGATCACTTTGTCGAGAACCAAAGTGGTAACAATCCACACGATCACCTTAAACCATTGCAGAGCGCGAAGATCATCACAAGTCATGTGACCTACGGTTTGAAGCTGGCGAAAGAAATTGGCTTACCGAAACGCGTCGCGGATTTTATTCCGCAGCATCACGGCACGCGCACCCTGCATTTCTTTTTGCGCAAAGCCGAAGCCGAATCAAACGGCGCGAAAATAAACGAAGCAGACTTCCGTTATCCCGGACCGAAACCGCAATTCAAAGAAGCCGCGATTATGATGCTGGTTGATTCTGCCGAAGCGGCGGCGCGATCGTTGGCTCAACCTAATCCCGAAAATATTCGCGCGATTGTTTCCAAGATTTTCGATGCGGTGGTTAACGATGGACAGCTGGATGAATCACACTTGAACCTTCACGATCTCGGACTCTTGCGCGAAGCGATCATCAATTCATTACTGGCAATTTATCATCCGCGGATCGATTACCCGGGCTTCAATGTGCCATCGCAAATGGATCACGACAGTCCTCGGGGGCGCGCCGCCACTTACGCAACCGCTGCTGACGTTCCGATCAATGAGGCGGGTGAAGTCGAAGACGAGGCGGTCTCGGGACCCAACGATCTGGTCAGGGATCCGGAAGCTTAGATTCTTCCGTAAAGTTTTTCGTAAGTCGTCATTAAGTCTTCAGGCAGCACCCGCGTGTTACCGACGGTTGACATAAAGTTAGTGTCGCCGCCCCAGCGAGGCAGAATGTGCATGTGAATGTGATCTGCTACGCCGGCGCCGGCAACGCGACCCAGATTCATACCCACATTGAAGCCTTCGGGATGATAGCTTTCGCGCAAAACCTGCTCGCATCGCTTGACCAGATCCATCATCTCATCCGTCAATTCCTTTGGCGCCGCCCGTAGCTCGCCGACATGCGCGTAGGGCGCGATCATCAAGTGCCCGCTGATGTAGGGATATCGATTGAGAATGACGAAGTTGTGAGTGGCGCGATGAACTATCAGATTCCGTTTGTCGTCAGATGGATTCTGTTGCGCTGCGCAGAAGATGCAATCGGACGGAGATTTTTGAGAACCGCTGGATGTGATGTATTCGTGCCTCCAGGGACTCCACAGTATTTCCACAGACAAACCCTAACATGGACAGCAGGGATTCATTAGCAAGATCATGTGTGACTCTCGTTTATTAACTCTTTCAATTCCTTGCCGGCTTTGAAGTAAGGCACGCGCTTCGCGGGAATATTCACCGGGTCGCCGGTCTTCGGATTTCGCCCGCGCCGAGCGCCGCGCTCGCGCACGCGAAAACTCCCAAAACCACGGAGCTCGATCTTCTCGCCCTGATTCAAACTATCGATAATGCTCTCGAACACGATCTCTACCAATCGCTCGGCATCTTTTTTGGTTAACTCGGCGGCATTTGCCACGTCGTTGACAAGATCGGCTTTAGTCATGAAGTCACCTCGAGTGAAACGCGACCAACCTTTCAAACTGCTAAACCAATACCTTTTGCACCTGAATCCGATGAGGAATTTCGGATAACATTAGCAGAACGGCCCGGCTTCGGCAAGAGCTGGAACTGCCTCATTCGCAATAGCTTACGCCAGCTCTGACCGTGGCCTTAACTATCACTCTCGTCGTTCGTTTTGCTGTTAGTTCCGAAATCGGCGAGTTCAGCCAAAGAGGCCATCCCGCCACCGGCTTGGGAAGTATAAGTCTTTGTTTCGACGATTGGATCTTCAAGCCCGGCGGCGCGCGCGGACAATCCGATCTTCTTGTTTTCCTCATCGATCCTCAGGACTCGAAACTCCATCTCCTGGCCCAACTGCACCGCATCTTCTGGTTTCGCCACTCGTTCGTCCGACAACTCTGAAATGTGACAGAGTCCTTCAAGATTGTCGCCTAACTCAACAAACGCACCAAAGCTCGCGAAGCGGGCAATCTTACCTTTCACCAGATCGCCCGGCTTGTGCGTGGCCACAAACTCATTCCAGGCATTTGGCTCCAGATCCTTTATCGAAAGTGACATGCGCCTGTTTTCGGGATCGATAGCGGTGATTACCGCATCCACGGGCTGGCCCTTCTTCAAGAGCTCCCCCGGATGCTTCACCCGACGCGACCAGGAAATGTCCGAAACATGGACAAGGCCATCAATGCCGTCTTCGATCTCGATGAACGCGCCGAAGTCAGTCAAGTTGCGTACTCGTCCATGCACGCGCGCGCCAACCTGATATCGATCGTTGAGCGTCTTCCAGGGATTCTCTTGCACCTGCTTCATCCCCAGACTGATCCGTCGTCCCTTGGCATCAACTCCCAGAACCTCGACGTCAACAATGTCTCCGGGGTTGACGATCTTACTCGGATGTTTCACCCGCTTGGACCAACTCATTTCTGATACGTGAACCAGGCCTTCGACGCCGGGCTCGAGTTCGACGAACGCGCCATAGTCGGTAACGCTCGCCACTCGACCGTTGAGTCGCGTGTTTGGTGGAAAGCGCTCCTCAACGCTCTCCCACGGATCCGGGAGCAGTTGCTTATATCCCAGCGACACGCGTTCACGCCCGCGATCAAATCGCAACACCTTGACCTGGACGGTGTCGCCTACTTTGAATAGCTCGCCGGGAGTTTGAACCCGTCCCCACGACATGTCAGTGACATGGAGGAGCCCATCAACTCCGCCCAGGTCAACAAACGCGCCGTAGTCGGTAAGATTCTTGATCTGACCTTCAACGATTATGTCTTCTTCGATTTGATCGAGTGTGTCGCCCTTCCGGCCGGCATTCTGTTCTTCCAACATCGCCTTTCGCGAAAGTACGACGTTCGAGCGCTTTCGATTGAGCTTAATTACTTTCGCCTCGATCTCACGTCCGCGGAGAGAGTCCAGATTGCGGATTGGCCGCACATCGACTTGAGAGCCGGGCAGAAACGCGGCGATACCATCAATGTCAACTCTCACTCCACCTTTGATTCGCTCAATGACCCGGCCTTTGACCGGGGCACCTTCTTCAAAGGCCTTTTCCAGATCGTCCCAGGCACGCAGACGAACGGCGTCAGCTCGCGACAGCAGCGGATAGCCTTCGCCAGTCTCCATGTTCTTAACGAGCACGTCGACCTCATCGCCTCGCTTAACGGTCAGTTGCCCGTTCTCCATGAACTCGTTCTGGTTGACGATACCTTCCGACTTGTAGCCAAAGTCAATCACGACTCCCCGTTCCGTGATTCCAATCACGGTACCGCGCACCACTTCGCCTTCTTGAAGTGTCGATTGCTCCTGCTCAAACTGATCAAGCAGTTGACCGAAGTCTTCGCCGCTCGGGCGCGCTTCCTCTTCACTTTCGCGTGCGGCTGCTTCGCGCGACGTCTCCTGACTTTCAGTGCTGTCAGGTGTCGTCACTTGGCTGGTCGAGTTATCACTCGGGTTTGAATTCTCTGTTGCAGGTTGGTTGGCGTCGGTATTATCGACGGTTGTTAAAGGTTGTTCCGTGGACATGCACACTCCCTAATCATTTTCGCTGACGCTACGAGCGATCGCCGCGCCATCCGACAAGCAATGAAGCGGCGCCTCTGTCTGGGCTGCCGTTTGTTTTCAGGTGATGTGTCGGAGAAAGAAGGAGAGGTATGCGAGCAGTTAGGAGTTGAAAAGAGGGTTGTCGTTTCGATTTCCGTAGTGCCCGTAGTCTCCCGCGTTGGTCCCGACTATCACCGATCACTTGACCGGATTGTCTCGGAATTTACACGTCGCTGTGAGTTAGTGTCAAGGCGACGACTGATGTTTCACGTTCCCGAGTTGCCCTAAAATCTTAACGACGCTCGTTTGCGGAAGACTCTGCGCCGCGCGGAACGACGTAAACTCCGCCGGAATGCGAGCCAACAAACAGAGTATTTTGATCCTTCGGATCAAGAGCCAGCGCCCAAATGCGGAAGCTCGGCAAACGATGTTCGCGCGCATCAATACGCACCCACGTCGAACCAGCATCGTTGGATCTGTAGACACCGCCTCCGCCCTGAGCGTTTTGATCGTTTTGATAGGCATTACCGACAAATAGTTCATCAGGGTTACGAGGATTGATCAGAATGCTGGTGAAATCTCCGAAGGGCAAATTACCACCGCGTCGCGACCAGTGATCACCGCCATCATGCGACAAAAAGAAGGCCTGTTTGGTCCCTGCATAGACGAAAGACGAACGTTGGGGATCCTGAACAATAACATTTACCGGTGAAGTGTTGGGGACACCGCTGAGTTGTTGCCAGGTTTCACCTGCGTCGCGCGACACCAGGACACCAGACGTGGCCGTGCCGACGAAAATCACCGATGGGTTTTGCGTGCTGGTTGAGATGCACGTCGTGCGCACATCGATTCCACGCCCATAAGATAGCCGGTCCCATCCCAGAGTTGGATCCGCCGTCCTGAAGAGACCCGAATTGGTCGCGGCCAAAATTTCATGACCCGATTTGCCGGCAAACGAAACCATCGCATTCACGGGATCAGAGAGCGCCGGGATATGAGCGGTCGCGCTGCCGGCAGTTGAAGTCGCTACGCCCAGCGCGGCCAGTGTCGTCTCGTCAAGCTGGCCTGAAACCGGCAGATAACGATCCGTCTGAAATCGTTTGATAGCGGTAACCGTGCGTGGGCCGAGTTGGCCATCTGGTGTGCCAATCTCGTATCCCGCCCGTTCCAGGGCGTCCTGCGCGCGACGAACCGTATCATCATTAGGTTTCGGGGCCGCGATGCGCTGACCCGGCGTGGTTGCTGGCGGGGTGCGCGTCGATGTCGGGCGCGATTGTGCGATAGTTCTCCGCACCGTCCCACGATTTGTGCCGCGTCTTTTCGCAGGTGCTGTTGCAGGCTTGCGCGCGGTGACCGGCGCCCACGACCCTCCCCGATCACTTGAGCGGTAGACGCCAAGGTTTGTTCCCAGGTAAATAGTGTTGCTGTCTCGATCATCCTGAAAAATCGAATAACCGATTAGGCGGGGCGGCATATTGCGCATCGAAGGTTGCCACGAAGCACCGCTATCGTTGCTTACGAAGAAAAATCCGCCGCCGGTCGACGTGTTGATTGTCGTCGCATACACTCGATTCACGTTTTCACGATCGGTAACTATTGTATTCACGAAGCGTCCGCTAAAGCCGGTGTTACTCGGCACAAAATTCTTGCCGCCGTCCGTCGACACCATGACGCCGTAGTTGTTGGTGCCGATAAAAATCGTATTCGGGTTGCGAGGATGAACAGCTATGGAATTGATTTCCAGTTGCCGGGAGGTTGTGACCATCCACGAGTTATTCTCTCCGCCCTTACCGGATCGCCAAAAACCTTCGGTTGTTCCCGCAAAGACTAACCCGGGTATCGAAGGATGTTGAAGAATGGCCCGCGTGCGACGCGACTGTGACGGGATACCCTGCACCTTGACCCAGTTCTCGCCGGCATCCCGCGTCTCATAGATTCCGCTGCATGCTGAAGCGAGCACATGATCCGCATTCCTGGGATCGATGTTGATAGCAAAAATATCCGAGTCATCAATCATTCCTTTCTTGATAACCCGCCAGGTCTGACCGCCGTCGGTGCTCTTGTACGGCAGATACCATGTGCCGGCATAGATCACATTTGAATTCCGCGGATCAATCGCCAGAGACTCTACGTCAACTTCCTTGTCGCCTCGCTGCTGAGCCGCGGCCGCCGCCAGCGCGCCCGTTGGCAACGGTGTCCAGGTCTCACCTGAGTCAGTCGACCGAAAGATCCCCGTGATCGTGCCAGCGAGCAGAATATTAGGATTCGATTCTGATTGCGCCAGCGAATGCAACGCTTCATTTCTCAGCTCGGGAGCATCGCGCCAGGTAAGACCACCATCTGTTGACTTGAAAAAGCCGCCGGATTCCTTGTGACGATGGGTGGCGACGTAGAGGACCTTCGGGTTCCGCGGATCAACGATAATGTGATCAACGGACAACCTTGGCCGATTCAGATTCACTAGCATTCGCCAGGTCCGCGCCCCATCTGTCGATGTATAAATTTGTCCATCGAGTGTTCCAAAATAGAAACGATCAGGATCGCTCGGATCGACAACCAGATCACGGACGTCACCGCCTGTTGGTCCCGTTAGCCGCCACTCTGCTGAATAAGGGGTGCCCGAGGATGTCCCATCGCCCGCAGGCACGTTAGCCGATACGCGCGACGACTTCCGGAATGTCAGGGTGAGGCCGGCGAGTAATACCAATACAACTACGATAGTAATTCTTTTCATTGATTCAAATCTTTCTCCACGACTGAGATGCGCAGGGTTTCCTTGAAAGGAACCACAAGGTTTCAGATGCATTATACCGATCTAGTTGATGCTTTACGATAGTGAGAAACCTGCGGCGGCAAAATGCAGGGGCGAGACAAGCGAAATGGGCGGCGATCCCTTTGGAACCACCGCCCACTTCGG
>DASWQK010000078.1:0-5502 GCA_036403735.1 Pyrinomonadaceae bacterium | reverse complement strand
CCACCGGGCCAATAATCTGCACGACTTTTCCTACGTGTCCGTTCGTGCCATTTCCGTTAGGCGTAGCCATAGCTATTCAATCGACTCCTGCAATATTTAATGCCGAATCCCGATACATCGGGAGAAAATTCGGAAGGATTTAAAGACCGAGAAGATAACATAAGGCTAAAGTGGTAGGCAAAGTCAGCTTCGAGAGGTTTCTCGGTTTTTGGTCTCTAAAGTCACGCTGCCAGGCAAGCCAGCAAAGCGGGGCAGTAGCCCGACCGTAAGGGAGGGCGTTTATACGCGATGTCCACGCCCTCCCTTACGGTCGAACTACTGCCCCGATGCCCAACGAATCTCCTTGAAACTTTACTTGTCCCATTGTCGTAGTACAATGGTGAAACGATGTTCCAGGTTGACGCCAAACACCCAACGCCGCTTTATCATCAGCTCGATCGGTCGATTCGCTTTGCAATTGCGACCGGCAAGCTCGGTATCGGCGATCAACTGCCGACGGTGCGGCAGTTGGCGGTGGACTTGCGCATAAATGCGAACACGGTCGCGAAAGTTTATACGGAGCTGGAACGCAGCGGCGTGGTTGAGACGCGGCGCGGAGTGGGCACTTTTGTCACCGCCCGGCCGAACGAGGCGGCGAGCCGTCGCGATCGCGACCGCGACCTGCGCGAGTTAGCCGATCATTTCATTGCGCAGTCGCACGAACGCGGCTTCTCGATTGACGACGTGATTGAACATTTGGAAAGAAGGCGAAGGAAGTAACGCAAACTGTTAGTTTGCGATCATCGCAAGCTAACAGCTTGCGCTACGAAAGCGAGAAAGAAGGAGATACATTGATGCCTATGCAAAACATGCAAAACCTGGTTCAGAATCGCAGCAACCTGCCGGCGCCAATTGGGCCTCGACTCAACTTTGTTGCCGCGCTCGCGTTCATTGCGCCCGTTGGCCTGGGCGTGTTGTCGACGCTGATAACATTGAATCCGGTGGGCGCCATCCTGGGAGTCCTGCTCGGCTTCCTGCTGGCCCAATCGCCAAAAATTGCGCGCCAATGGGAACGTGCGGTGGTGCTGCGCCTGGGTAAATTCATCGGCCTGCGCGGCCCGGGTTTGTTCTGGATCATTCCGTTCGTTGACAGCATCTCGACCTGGATCGATCAGCGCGTGGTCACGACTGGTTTCGCCGCGGAAGAAACTTTGACCAGCGACACTGTGCCGGTGAACGTCGATGCGGTGCTGTTCTGGGTTGTTTACGATCCTGAGAAGGCCGCACTCGAAGTGCAGAACTATCCGCAGGCGGTGAGTTGGGCGGCGCAGACAGCTTTGCGCGACATCATCGGCCGGACTTCCTTGAGCGATCTGTTGCGCGGTCGTGAACGGATCGAAGATGAATTGCAGAAATTGATAGACGAGCGATCGAATCCGTGGGGTGTGACTGTGCAGTCAGTCGAGATGCGCGACGTGATCATTCCCGCGGCGTTGCAGGATGCGATGTCGCGCGAGGCGCAAGCCTCGCGTGAGAAAGCCGCGCGGGTAATCCTGGCCGAGGCCGAGGTCGAAATCGCCGCGCGCTTCGACAAAGCGTCAGAGTCTTATCGCAACAATCCTACCGCGATGCACCTGCGCGCAATGAACATGCTGTACGAAGGCTTGAAAGAAAAAGGCGCGCTGATGATTGTTCCCAGCAGTGCAGTTGAGACAATGGGTATGGGCGGTTTGATGGGTGCGGCCGCGCTTAGGCAGCAGGAGCTGACCGGAGGCAAGGAAAAGCCGGAATAAGTATTCTTCGAGTGCCGTTAGGCACGGAATATTTATAGATGTCGCTTCCACAAGAAGAAGCCCGCGAGGCTCTTAAGCCTCGCGGGCAATCTGTTTTTGTGAACTTGGTTCTATAAATATCTCGCGCCTAAAGGCGCGAAATCCCTGGTGGTGATCGGGGCCGGAAAGAAAAGAAATGGCCGCAAGTTAACAATTTGCGCTACTAAGCTTCCGGTTCGATCTTGATCTTCATTGCTCGCAAGATCCGCAGATCTTCGTCAGTAAAATCGGCTGCTGCCGTGCGGCCCTCTTCAGCTTCACCATCATCGCTGTGTGGCCGCAAACCGATCTCGAGCTTTAGCGTCAGCTCCATCTCAAATCCCGCTTCGCGCAAGCGCTCGATCGCCGCAGCCACAGTGGCCGACTGCTGCACCGATTCATTGATGGCCGTGCCGACTTCTTCCGCCAGCCGTTTCGTCTCTTCGTCCATTTCCACAGTGCGATGCTAAGACACTCATGCGGCGAGTTCAAGCTCTAATTCCGCGTATTGACTTGCGGGACGACCGTCGTGCAGTCAGTACCGGGAGCGGTAGCGACCGGGTCACATCTTATCGAGAATCGAGATTGACGGCAGTTTACCCGGTCGCTACCGCTCCCGGTACTCACTTCATTCGCAAACGTACTAAAGGTTGAACTCTGAACCTTCGCCTGATAGCCTTCGTTGCGCTTCAACAAGATGGCCACTAAGAGCAAAACTGAACGCCGCGAGCATTTCACCACTTCATCAGGCATTGAACTGCCCGTCGATTTCAATCCTTCGAACAGCGAGCCGCTTGAATACGATCGCGATCTCGGCGATCCCGGCCAGTATCCATACACCCGTGGAATTCGGCGGAACATGTATCGCGGCCGGCTGTGGACCATGCGGCAGTACGCCGGCTATGCGACGGCCGAAGAATCGAACGCGCGCTATAAATATTTACTGGCCCAGGGCACCACCGGATTGTCAGTCGCCTTCGATCTGCCGACGCAGATTGGTTTGGACTCAGACAATGCTTTGGCAGCCGGTGAAGTCGGCAGAGTCGGCGTGGCGATCGATTCGCTGGAAGACATGCTGCGGCTGTTTGATGGAATTCCGCTCGGCGAAGTTTCGACGTCGATGACGATCAATGCGACGGCGGCGATCCTTTTGTGTCTTTATCTCGCGGTTGCGCGCAAACAGAATGTCACCTTTGACAAAGTCAGCGGCACGATCCAAAACGACATTTTGAAGGAGTACATTGCGCGCGGCACCTACATCTTTCCGCCCACGCCCTCGCTCCGTTTGATTACCGATACCTTCGCCTTTTGCGCGCGCGAAGTGCCCAACTGGAACACGATCTCGATTAGCGGTTATCACATTCGCGAAGCCGGCGCGACCGCGGTTCAGGAGCTGGCGTTCACGCTTGCCGACGCCATCGCTTACGTGGAAGCTGCGCTCAAAGCCGGGCTCGAGATTGATGAGTTTGCGCCGCGCCTCTCTTTTTTCTTCAATGCGCACAATAATTTGCTGGAAGAGATTGCCAAGTTCCGCGCCGCCCGCCGGCTGTGGGCGCGCATCATGCGCGATCGTTTCCACGCGCGCGATCCGCGCCCGCTCATGCTGCGCTTTCATGCTCAGACCGCAGGTTCGACGCTGACGGCGCAACAACCGGAAGTCAATGTCGTGCGCACGACGATTCAGGCGCTGGCCGCGGTCCTGGGCGGCACCCAGTCGCTGCACACTAACGCCATGGATGAAGCACTCGCGTTGCCCACCGAAGATGCTGCGCGCATCGCTCTGCGCACTCAGCAAGTCATCGCTTTCGAATCTGGCGTTGCCGACACGGCAGATCCGTTGGCCGGCGCGTACGCGATCGAAGAACTCACCAGCGAAGTTGAGCGGCGCGTCGTCGATTATCTCGACAAGATTGATGCGCTGGGGGGCACGCTGCACGCGATCGAAACAGGCTACATCCAGCGAGAGATTCAAAACTCAGCTTACGAATATCAGCGGGCGATCGAGACGAATGACGCAATCATTGTCGGTGTGAATCAATTTCAGAGTGAGGAAGAATCAAAAGTCAAAACTCTGCGCGTCGATCCGGCGATTGAACAACAGCAAATCGAGCGGCTGCGGGCAGTGCGCGAGGCACGCGACGCGGCCGCGACTGAGTCTGCTTTAGTGAGATTAGAAGAGGCTGCGCAGGGAACTGAAAATGTTCTGCCGCGTATTCTCGACTGTGTCGATTCGTTCGCTAGTGTCGGTGAGATCAGCAATCGCTTGCGAACGGTCTGGGGTGAATACCGCGAAGCCGTCACTCTCTAGTTTATGATCTCGATCCATTTCTTCGTCTCACCCGCGGTGCTGTTCTTCGCGCCCGCTCGCGACATGAGTCCACAAGCGGTGTTGTTACGATTGTGGCCGGTTGCCGTCGGCATCATCATAGCGCTCCTGGTGGTGCTCTACCGGCGAAAGAAAGCGCGGGAGCGAACGCAAATTATGAAAGCGGCAGCGGCGCAGCTCGGCTGGACCTTCAGCGCCGAAGCTCCCTGGAATTACATTCCCGGACTCGATCGCTTCACCCTCTTCGACCAGGGTCACGGCAAACAAGTCAAGAACATGCTGTACGGCGAAGCCAGTGGAGTTAAGGCCGCCGTGTTCGATTACATTTACACCACTGGCTCTGGCAAGAACAGCTCGACACATTATCAAACGGTCGTCTACCTCGAGCCGGCAAATCTGCTCCTGACACATTTTTCTCTGCGGCCCGAAGGCTTGATGTCGAAAGTCCTCTCGGCGTTCGGCTATCAGGACATCGATTTTGGACAGCGGCCGGAGTTTTCGCGGCAATACATCCTGCGCGGTCAGGACGAGCCGGCGATTCGCCAAACGTTTAATGACGGCGTGCTTTCTTTTTACGAAAGTTATCCCGGAACCTGCACCGATGCCGGCGGGAATCAGCTGTTTCTGTTTCGCGGCGGCTACCAATTTCAACCACAGGAGATTCAATCCTACGTAGGCCTGGCGCTTAAGATTTCAAATCTGCTGCGACCCTACTAGCTTAAGGAGACTCAATATGAATCGACGAGATTTTGTCGGGATTGCTGCTGCGTCGGCGGTGGCGCTTGGGCTTAAGCGGCAGGGATTTGCAAAGCCTGCGGCGGCGCCGCAGTTCGCGATCACAATGGATGACTTTAATTGGCGGAATGCCGTCCATCTGACCGCCGAAGAACGCAATCGGGCGATTCTCGACACCCTAGCGGCAAACAGAGTGAAAGCAGCGCTCTTTGTAATGGGCCGAAACGCCGATGATCAGGAAGGCATGACGTTGCTGCGAAAGTGGGACGGGGCCGGACACTTGATCGGCAATCACACCTACTCGCACCGTTCGCTAAATTCCAACGTCACGGCCGCGGAATATGAAACCGACATCTTGCGGGCTGAAACGATTCTCATCGGCCTCAATCGTTTTCGAAAGGTTTTTCGCTTTCCAATGCTGAAGGAAGGCGACACCGTCGCGAAACGAGATGACGTGCGGGCCTTTCTCAAGAGTCATGGCTATCGCATAGGTCATGTGACGATCGATAACTCTGATTGGATCGTTGATTCGAGATTGAGCGCGCGCCTGGCGAAAGATCCAAAGGCTGACGTCAAACCTTATCGTGATTTTTATCTCGAGCACATGTGGGACCGCGCCGACTACTATGATTCGTTGGCTAAGAAAGTTAC
>DASWQK010000077.1:0-5692 GCA_036403735.1 Pyrinomonadaceae bacterium | reverse complement strand
GTTTGATTTTATTCGGCGACCAAAAAGAGCGACCACGAAATCACACGAATACAAACCAAACCAAAGCGCCGTCGCCGCTTCGCTCTGCCGGCGCACTCCAAATCACTTTGCCAGCGGAAACACAGGTTCGATATCCACCGGCACGTCCTGGAGCTTATCCAGCGCATTCTTCATCGGCAGGCGAATAACGGCGTACTTAACCAGAATCGCGCGCGCTTTGTCGTATGAACCTTCCGCTTCAATCGTCAGCAATTCATGCGTCAGCTTGCGCGCGCCCGCCTTGAACTTTGCCGGATCGACGCTGAACCTGCCAGTCTTTTCGTCATAGCGAACCGCGCCTTCGTCAGTCAAATAGTTGAACTGCATCGCGACGCCGCGGCCGTGTGCTTCGCCGATCCCAAATCGCACTGAACGGAACATGCTGGCGAGATAGGTCGTGTAAAGCGTCTGTTCCATCCCGCGATCGACCACGCCTTTGTCGATCAGATACTGCAAGGCCCACAGACCGGTGACATCTGCCTTTGCTTCCTCGATTGCCGAGTAAAGCTCTTTCAGTTGCTTTCGCACAGTTGTTTGCTCGCCGTTGACATTGATGTTGTGCGGGCCCAGTCCGTGCATCAGCTCGTGCGTCAGGATGTGCGTAAAGAAAGCTTCGAATGACAGATTGCGCAATTGGGCCGGCTCAAGCACGACGCGCGAAATCGGAATCAGAGTCTTGTTGAACTTCGCATCCTGCACGTTTTTGAGCATGATGCGCTTCGAGCCCTTCTCTTTTACGACTCGCTCATCGTTCGGCAAGTTGAACGCAGCGGTCTGCACACCGCTGTTCCCTTCGCCCGAACTGAACACTTCATTGACGACACGAATCGGCGACGCCGCACCAAGCTTTGGATTACGGTACTTCGGATCGATTGGCAGATTATCTTCGAGTTCCTGCAAATAGCCGCTGAACTTTTTCAGCTTCGCACTCTCAGCGTCGTCACGCAGCGTCACGTAAGCTTCGAAAGCCGCTTTGTAGCCGAACACTTCATCTTCATAAGTTTCGTACGGACCCATCGTCAGGTCGATTGGCGAATCGAGATCCATCCAGGCCACGTCGCTGTCGTAATAGTCGTTTGTATTGAACGCGACGGCGCGCTTAAACAAAAAATTCTTCAACGTCTGATTAGTGGTCAGGCGTCCGGCTTCATTAAGCAGCCGGGCCGCGGGCTTCAGGTATTGTTCGTACTCTTCGCTATACGAAACAGGCTTAAGCTTTCCGCTCGCGTCACGCCGGATCACATAGAAATAGCTGGTGGCCCTGGCCTTGTCTGATTCCGACAAAGAACTCAACCAGGAATTGAATTCATCTTTGGTCATGTCCTCAGGATAGAAGTTCGCCTGCGGCGGACGCGGCGGCACGCCTTCAATGAACCGCTCGTTGTCGTCGAGCTGTGACCATGGCCCCTGATTGATCTTGAAATAGTGCAAACGAAGCCGGCCAAGCGGAGTGTTATCGGCCTGCAGCTTTTTCAAGAGCGCTTCGTTGCCACTCCAAATCTGGCGGAGGTAGAGATGGTCATAGAGTTTCGCGGCCGCAATGATCTTCTGCAGCGCTTTGCGATCGTTGGGCGACAGCCGCGCCGTGTTTGCCGTCATCACGGTGGGCGCGAAGCGTCGGATCTTTTTGGTCAATGAAGTGGCTTCGGCTGAGCCGGCCTGCGCAGCTCTTCGTCGCTGCGATCCAAAAGCGTTGATTACCAGCGCCGTCAAAGTCAAAAAGACCATAACTCGATTAAGGGTACGCATTTGATCCATCGTCTAGAGGTTTTGCCTGTTCTTCAGAATCTTCACGAACGAACCTGAAACCAATTCCTCATGAGTCAGGCCTGACAGCTGCAGCGCCTCGTCTTCAGTGAGCGCGCCGCAATTGATTGCGCGCAGAAAATAATTCAACAGACCCTGGCCCGTCGCGGCGTCGTCGAAAACATCACCGACCAGCGTTGCTTTCGCCGCCTTCTCGACAAAATTCCGCAGACGCTCTGACGCTGCGTCCAGACCTTCGAGAAAGAAAGCATAGACCGCCGCATAGCGAGTTGGCAGCTGCGCCGGGTGCAAATCCCATCCCTGGTAGAAGCCTCCTACGAGCGAATGTTGAATGTGATCGTAATGAAGCTTCCAGGCCCGATGAACGACCGCACGGTTCCTATCAATTTGATTCGGCGTCAGCTGGGCGCCTTCCGCAGCGCGGTGTGGGCCAACCGGCATAATGTTGGTCGCCCCATCTGAAAGCCAAAGACCAGTTCCAGCAAACGAAACCTGCATCATGTGCTTAGCGAAGTCGCACGCGGGATGCATCATGTGCTGATGGGCGGCGGTAATGCTGCAGCTCGCCGTGTAATCATAAGTGCCAAAGTGTGCAGCAGTGCAACGACCGCGCGCTGCTTCCAGGAGCAGTGGAAGATTGATTCGCCCTTCATGATTGATGATCGACTGCGTCGTCTCGATCATCATCTCCATCTTGAGTGAACCTGATGCCAAACCGGTTCTCTTTTCAAAGAGCTCAAAGATGTCGGCCAAGGCCCCGACCTGTTCCGGAGTTGTAATCTTTGGCAGCGTGACGACAAAATTCTCAGGCAGCCTGCCGCCCGCATTCTCTAAAATAGTCGTGACGAAGATGTCGAGGGTCCGCGTGCTGCGCGCGCGCAGCTCTTCATTGAATGGTTTGATCCGAATGCCGATGAACGGCGGCAGCGTTCGCGCTTCCATTCCTTTCACGACCTCCAGTGCAGCCGATTCGGCATGACCGTCTTCTTCGGCGTCGGGCCGATTACCATAGCCGTCTTCGAAATCGATCCGGAAATCCTCGACCGGCTCACGACGTATTTTTTCGTATACCCGCGCATAAATTGTGTGCGCGAGCCACGCTGCTTTGTTCTCTTCACGCACGGCCGCTGCGTCATTTTCCAAACGATTTTTCAACCCACTCGCATAATCCAGCACATCAGGTAGTCGATCCGACAGTGGCAAACCGATGGCGCGCGCGAAGACGACGAAGTCGGGCGCGTATTCAGTCAATGACGCTTCCGCGACCTGACCCAGACGCCGGGCGGAATCCAACCGAAACAAATGAGCGCCACCATAAACCGTGTGCACTGGTTGCCGCCGGCCCTCCTCGCCCGGGTAACGGGCCATGAATTCGCGGTTGGATGAACGCAAACGCTCTTGTGTAGCGCTGAGCGAGTCTTCCGACAGAGATGTCTTCATCTGGTCCTTCAAAAAGAGTTTTCAGTTCCGAAAATCGTCTGACTTTAGAACCAAAGGGACCCTCCTCGCAAACGACGCAGTGTTCTGCCAATCAGAAACATGTTGACTCGCTACAATTGCGACCGCTAAGATAAAAATGCCCCGGTCTGGCTCCTCTTCTGTGGCGCCTGCTAGAAAAACCTAATACGTTAGTCGAAAATTCCGGCAAAATTGAAAGTGCTTTATGAAACAAAATAAACGAGTTGAAAAGGTTCGCGGGCTACGTGTGCCGTCTGGGAAGATTTCTCATCGGGTTCGCTTGAGAACGTATGGCGTCATGCTGTTGGCTCTGGCAGCATTTATTGCTGTCGCCGCGCCATTTCATGTGTCACGCGTCGATGCGCAAGACACGCGCGCGCGTTTTGAGCAGGACCTCGGGCAAGTCTTCATTAACCATGAAGACCTGAACATCGATCCACATGCTGTGGCTGAGCAAGTGCGGACAAACGGTCGGGTGTCGCTCGTCACTCCCGCACATGATTTTGAACTGCAGCTGAGTCCAAACGATCTGCGAGCGCCTAACTATCGAGCTGAAGAGGTGGACGCTGACGGCGTGACGCGCGCGACCGCGATGGCGGGCGTCTCAACGTACAAAGGGAACGTCGAAGGCGTTTGGGCCAGTGACGCACGTTTTACGGTCACAGAAACGGCGGTGGAAGGCATGATCGTGACACCGGGCCAATCCTTTTTTGTTGAGCCGGCCCGGAAATATTCTTCGTCTGCCGCACCCACCGATTATTTGATCTACACGGCTAACGACGTGCGGCCGGACATCACCAGAAGCTGCGCGGACACCCTGGAAGAACAAGTCAATGCCGGCGCTAAACAGATCAGGCCCAGTGCCACCGGCGGCGACACACCGGCGGTCTTCTCGCCTTTCAAAGTTGTCGAAATCGCCACCGAAGCAGACTTTGAATATGTGCAGGGTGTCGGCGGAACAGCGGCAGCTGCAAACCAGGACATTCTCAGCATCATGAATCAGATTCAGGCGATTTATCAGCGCGACATTGGTCTCACCTTCACGGTTGTATTCCAACACGCCTGGGACACGCCGAACGATCCATACACGGCAAACGGCGATGCGGTCGCAGTGTTGCGCGAATTCACAAATTACTGGAACGCGAATTTTGCCAACTCGCCACGTGACGTGGCGCATCTGTGGACCGGCAGAAATCTGGGTGGACCTGCCGGCGTTGCCTGGACCGGAGTCGTTTGTGCAAACCCTGCTGCCGCGTATGGCATTTCAGATTTGGAAACAATCGCGCTTTTCCGCGTGACGATTCCGGCGCATGAGATCGGACACAACTTCAATGCGAGTCACTGCGACGGACAAGCGGGCTGCAACAATACGATCATGGTGGCGACGCAGGACCAAAACAACACCAGCACGTTCTGTCCATTCTCAGTGAATGAAATCACCAACTTCGTCAACGCGAATTCAAGTTGTTTGAGCAACGCGCCCGCTGGAAATCCGATCGACCAGACAGACTTTTTTGTGCGGCAACACTACGCCGATTTTCTTAACCGGACACCGGATGCGTCAGGCCTCGCCTTCTGGGACAACCAGATCGATTCATGCGGCGCCGACGCCAATTGCGTCCAGGCGCGTCGTGTTAACGCTTCGGGCGCGTTCTTTCTTTCGATCGAATTCCAGGAGACCGGCTATCTCGTTGAGCGCGCTTATAAGACTGCGTATGCTGATGCCACTCGAGTCTCGACATTCGGAGGAACGCATAACATCAGCGTGCCCATCGTTCGCTTTAACGAGTTCCTGACGGACCAGCAAACAATCGACCGGGGAGTAATCGTCAACCAGGGCGACTGGCAGACAACGCTCGAGAACAACAAGGTCGCGTACTTCAACAGTTTTGTGCAGATAAAACGGTTTACCGACGCCTACCCCTCGACCCTGTTGCCAACGATGTTTGTTCACACTCTAAACGTAAACGCCGGTAGCCCGATGTCTTTGACTGAGGAGACTCAGGAGTCGGCGGCGCTGGCGGCCGGCAGTAAGACCCGCGCGCGCGTGGTTCGCGACATCGCCGAACATCCGAATCTGGCGAAAGCTGAACTCAATCGTGCGTTCGTGCTGATGCAGTTCTTCGGTTATCTGCGACGCAATCCGGACGATACTCCTGATACTGACTACACCGGTTATGAGTTCTGGCTGACAAAGCTGAATCAGTTCAATGGCGATTACATTGCCGCTGAGATGGTGAAGGCATTTATCAGTTCGGCTGAGTACCGGCGAAGGTTTGGCACACCGTAAATCGTGTTAGAACGAGGAGCGGTAGCGACCGGATCATTGATTCGATGTTGAGTACATGATCCCCTCGCTATTGCTCGGGGTTCTGACATCTCCTCTTCCAAACCAAAATAAAAAACGGTCACCGTTTGGTGGCCGTTT
>DASWQK010000076.1:0-3831 GCA_036403735.1 Pyrinomonadaceae bacterium | reverse complement strand
TGCAGCGAATCCTTTTCCATGTCCGGATCGCGCACCACATCAGGACCCTGTTTGGCCCCTCCGCCTTGCGCCTGACACACACTCGCACTCACGAAAAGCGCCAGCGCAAATATCGTTGTAAAGAAAACAATCTTCTTCATTTCTTCACCTCACAGCTTACCACTAAACCCTAAACCCTACCGTTTGTATTTACCAATGATGGCGTCAAGCTTGCGCGCGGTTGCTTCCGGCCAATGATCCGGCGCCGTAAAGATGGCATTCTTCAAAGCTGAAGCACATCCGCAATCGCGTGGTGCGCTTGCCAGAGTCTTCACCGCCACCCTCATGATCGTCTGCGCATTGCGCACATTCTTATTCAGATATTCGATGACCGTCTCAACTGTCACGGCGTCGTGCGCCGGATGCCAGCAGTCATAGTCAGTCACCAGCGCCAGGGTCGCATAACAAATCTCTGCTTCGCGCGCGAGTTTTGCCTCTTGCAAATTCGTCATGCCAATTATGTCCATGCCCCACGAGCGATAGACGTTCGATTCCGCAACGGTCGAAAACGCCGGGCCCTCCATGCAAAGGTACGTGCCCCCACGATGTGTTTTCACCTCAACCGATTTGCACGCCTGTTCGAGCGCATCGCCCAGGTCATTGCAAACCGGATGAGCGAAGGCCACGTGGGCCACGATCCCATTTCCGAAGAAAGTTGATTCGTACGCGCGCGCGCGAGTTCGATCAAAAAACTGATCGGGAATCACCATGTCCATTGGGGCGTACTGCTCTTGCAAAGAACCAACCGCCGACGCTGACAGAATGCGTTCGACGCCAAGCAATTTCATCCCGTAAATGTTCGCGCGGAATGGAAGCTCAGTCGGCGTGAATCGATGACCGCGACCATGGCGAGGCAGAAAGGCGACGCGTTCACCTTCCAGTGTTCCTACAATGAATTTGTCGGAAGGATCGCCGAACGGAGTCTCTACTGCAATCTCATCAACGTCCGTTAATTCCGGCATTTGATAGAGACCGCTACCGCCGATGATTCCGATTTTCGCTGCTGTCATTGATTAAATATTATCTGCCCATTGAATTTCTTTACCGTTTAGGGGCGGGCTACTTCCCGCCGGATTCCGCCGCGAAAAAAACGGGCGGGCGGTAGCCCGCCTCTAAACGCTCTCATATCGATTTCACGCGGAGTTTTCCATCCTGTTCTACAACTCTTCCCAGCGCCTGATCCGGATCGTGATAAAACAAACAGGTCCAATTCTCTTGCGCCGCTTGCGGTAACAATTTCTTTTTCGCCTCAACCGTCTCCACCGGATAGAGATCGTAACCCATCACCCATGCATAGGGCACGTGCGCGCGTGTGGGAACCAGATCAGCAAACCCAAAAAGCACCTTTCCGTCACGTGCGAGCCGCGGGCATTGCATTGAACGATTATGGCCGGCATGCGTTTCCATCGTCAGTCCGGGCACAACTTCATAGTCGCTGGCTTTCAATTCAAGCTGTCCCGTTTCCTTCATCGGCTGCCAGTTCTCAGGAAAGTAGCTGGCGCGATCGCGCTCAGTCGGCGATTCCGAATGCTCGTATTCCGCTTGTGAGATGAAGTAACGCGCGTTTGGAAAGGCAGGCACCGCCTGGCCTGAATCGTTTCGGATCGAGTTCCCACCGGCGTGATCGAAATGAAGATGCGTGTTGATGACGATGGTTATGTCGGTTGCGGCTACACCGGCGATTGCCTTTAACGACTCATCGAAGGAGCGAGTGCGATTGATGCCATACATCGCTCGATGCTTGTCGCTCCACTTTTCTCCGATGCCCGTGTCGATCAAAATTCTTTCACCATCCGCATCGATGAAAAGACAATTCATGTTCATGCGAATGCGATTCTGATCGTCAGGCGGATTGACACGGGCCCAGAGGTTGCGCGGCACGACTCCGAACATCGCGCCACCATCGAGTCTGAACTCGCAGTCGGGAATGACTTCAACCCGGTAATTGCCGAAAAACATAGGATGTTGGGCTTAGGGCTTAGCGTCTATTTCTTTGTTGTAATCTTCTCTTCGCGCATCGCTGCCAAGGCATAGGTTCATCACGTCGTAAACCCAACGCCCGACACCCTACTTCTTCCCTTTAGGTGGAGCCGGCTTCGGTTTTGCACCGGGCGCGCTTTGCGGCGGCCCTTCCTCTGGCGGCATCATTCCCGGCGGCATTCCCTGCTGCATCTGTTGCGGCGGCGGTTGCTGTACGGAGAAATTCTCGGCGATCGTAATGTGGTTTCCCTGACGCTTTACGATTTCGTCAATCAGGTTTTTCTCTTTCTCGGACTCGACGGCGTCCCGAGCCTGGTCCTTCGGAGACTTTGGCGGTCCGAAAGGATTCGGCGCGCCAGCCGCAATCAGAATATGGCGCGCATGCACCTGCTCCTCCGGCTTGCCGTCCTTAGTTTCAGTCTTCTTTTCTTCAAGCTTGATGATATGAAAGCCAAACTGGGTCTCGACTATCTCGCTGATCTGTCCTGGTTGCAGAGCGAACGCGGCCTTCTCGAACTCAGGCAGCATCTTTCCGTGTCCGAACCACCCCAGGTCACCGCCCTGGTCCTTGTTGCCGGTATCACTTGAAAATTCTTTTGCCAGGGCCGCAAAGTCCTCGCCGGCGCGTGCACGCTTGAGAACCTCTTCGGCTTTTGCGCGAGTTTGCTTGTCATCCAGTTCGGGATGCTTTGCGATGTAGGCAGCAACCTCAGCGTCGGTGGCTTTCGTATTGGGAATCAACGTCTCTTTGGCGTAGGTCGACGCGAGCAAGCGCGCCTGCTCGAGCATGATTTGCAATTCGACGCTGCGCTTCTTATCGACACCTGCCTGCTCTCCGCGGCGCTCGCCAATCAGTACCTGGCCCAATTGATGACGAATCTCCTTCATCTGCTCATCAGGAATTGCCTGACCGGCCATGTTTGGGTTTTGCGCTTGCGCGTCTTTCACAAATTGCTGGAATCGTTCTTCCTGGCCCGGCTCTTTGAAAAACGCATCGATCTCAGCATCAGAAGGCTGTGGCGGCGTGCCCTGGGCTCCAGCCTGACTCTGCCCGTAGCTCTGCGCGATTACAATCGCGCGCACCAGATCCATCTGGCGCTTGACGTCGGGTCGATAACCGATCCCTTTCGCCTTTGCTTCTTCGGCTACCGACAACAACTCGCGAACATTTTTTGCGAAGTCGCGTCGGGCCGCGTCATCGGTCGCCAAACGCGCTCGCGATTGCGGCGCTTGATCAGAAGCGATCTGGGTCATGTCATCCGCGGTCAAACTAATCGGCGCGGAGTGGCTCGCTTTGACCTGCCAGACAATCAGGCCGACTGAAAAGACGACGCCGATCGCGGCGACGATCCATGCTTTTGTTTTGGAATTCAAGATAACTTTCCTTTCAAACTTAGTTTTATTCCGGCGACGTTTTCTCTGCGACGCTCTCTACCAATTCAATCAAAACGCCACCCGTGGATGATGGGTGAATAAATGCGACCAGGCAACCGCCGGCGCCCGTCCGTGGTTCTTCGTCAATCAACCGTGCACCCTTCGACTTCAAGTCAGCCAGCCTGGCCCGGATATCCTCGACGCGCAGGGCAATATGATGAATCCCTGGTCCACGTTTCGCAAGAAACTTTGAGATCGGCGAGTCAGCAGAGGTTGCTTCGAGCAGCTCAATGCGTGATTCACCAATCGGCAGCATCGCCACCCGGACCTTCTGCCCGGAAACCTCTTCGGTTTCCATAACCTGAATGCCCAGCGCATCGCGATACGCCGCCGCAGCCTCTTCAATTCCGTTCGTCGCGATGCCGATGTGATCGATTT
>DASWQK010000075.1:0-8091 GCA_036403735.1 Pyrinomonadaceae bacterium | reverse complement strand
GACCGAAGTGAAAAACTATCGCCAGCATGTACGCCAGCGGCAGTTCCCATAACCAGAACACAAACAGGTTGATGATCGTCGGCGTCCACGTGTCAATCGCGTCACGTCCACAGAATTACTTCACTACCAGGATTCGGGAATACTTGATGATGAAACCACAAAGAGCGACAATCTGACGGCGCCCTTCCGTAGTTGCGAAATCCACCCAGGGAGAATGTGATGAAAATTCTTTTGCTGCTTCCACTGCTCGCGCTGTTGGCTTTTCCCGAACGCGTCGTCCAAACCGGGACCTCGGAGGGAAGCCAGATCACCGTGCTAAGTTTCAAATGGTCCAGGAGCCACCAGAAGATTGATAGTTCAGCTCCGGACAAACCCCTGCCGGCCCGCGCAATGACGCAAGCCGACAAGAACTATGATCGCAACGTGCGCATCAATGATCCGGCCGGCGTGCGCGATCCAAACGCGGATACGCTTGATGGCCGGGGCGCCGCCCTGGAAAAGAGCGTGCGAGATGCAGAGAAGCCTGAGGCGAAAGCGGTTGACTCGTTTGCTTACCAGGCAACGATTCACAACGCGAGCAAGCAAGCAGTCGAAGTAATTTTCTGGGAGTATCAATTCGTCGACAGGGCCAATCCAACCATCGTGACGCGGCGACAATTCCTTTGCGGAGTCAATATCAAACCTGATAAAGACAAAGAGTTACAGGGTGTCAGTTTGTCTGGTCCAATCGATGCGGTTAGCGCCGCAAGTCTCGCAACCACCGCAAGTCCATTGCAGGAAAAGATAGTTATCAATCGAGTGGAGTTTGCCGACGGAAAAAGCTGGATGCGCAAGGACTGGAATGCCGGCGAGATCAAAACCGCGTATCAAAGGGCGATGGCCACCCCCTGGTCACCAAACGAAATGTGCCGGGCGCTTTGAGATCTGATCGAAAGAGTCGGTCATTCTCATTCACACCTCGCTTCAGTTAGCGAGGTGTGAATGAGAAACCATCAGGGTGAGTCTATCACCAGGCTCACGGCACCGGCTTCAATACAATCTTCCGATTGCGATTCCCCAGCTTCAACACAATCGGGTTGTTTACCTGAATCGGATGCTGTTCGCCGTCAATGCTGATGATGAAATTTACCGGCGCCGGCCTTTCCACAACGGCTTCGACGGGCGGTGGCTGCTGTGCGATGACCTGCGCGATATCGGCGGTTCGCGTCATCAGGTTAGTCGCGACAATGCGCCACGTTGACGGCGCACAACGCAGCCGCAGACCGGGCGTGTCGACTTCAGCAGATTCCTGTGGGGCCACGGCGTCCAGCTTGAATAATCCTTCACCACATCGTACGGCGTTCGAGTCATAGAAGGTGGCCCAGCCGCTCACGTAAGTGTAAAAGCTCGGCGTCACATTCTTGACCGCTATCTTTACGTTCGTAACCGGCGAATCATCCGATCCGTTCAGCACCTGAGTTCGCAGCCGTGCTTCCAGCGCCGGCGCTGACTTCGTGTCAAATGCGATTGCCGCGTCAGTGAGCGCGGCGCGTTGTTCACTCGGTTGTTGGGCCAGGGCTGCGATGCTGAAGCCGATGACGAGCATAAGCACCAGGATTAGTCGTTTCATGATCCACTCCTTACTGACGTTTCGAGACCTTCAACAAGCAGCCGCGTAGCGGCCAAATGTTTATAGCACACCCACGTTGATAATTTTCCTGCCGATGGCCCTGCTTAAGTTCTCTCGGTTGGGGCCGACCGCCCGGTTATCCCAGCTTCGTCAACACCTTCTGCGCGAGCAACTTTGACTTATTCAATTTTGTCTTTTGGTCGCCCGGCCCGCCGACGCTAATCCGAAAGAACACATCATTCTTTAGCACATAGATCGCGCCGCCGACAGGACTCGCGATCCAGAACGCTTCGTCACCCAGACCCTTGACTGGTTCCGGCGGCGCAGCTTCTTTCTCTTCACCTTCTTCGCCGCGCCCGGCTGGTTGGTTCTTCGCCTTGTCCTTGTTCTTCTGCTTATCTTTCTCGCGATCGCCTTTCGCTTCGCGTTCCTTTTCTTCGTTGCCGCCGAACGTCTGCTCCCAAAATGCTTTCGGAGTTCGCGCGCCTGACTCGTCTTTGGCCGTCGTTACGTTCAAAACGACGGAGTTTGCCATCGTCGGCATCGCGTAGTAACACTGGGCGACAATAAAGTCGCCATCGACGCGATCTGATCGTTGCGCATCCTTATACGCTTCGCCTTGCACGCCTTTGAGATCGTCGGTGGTAAGCAAGGTACACGCATCGATTTTTGAATGAACCGGACTGGCAACCGCACGCGGCGTCGGGGTGTTCGCTACGGCCGAATTATGATTCGCCTGTGAACCGCTGTCACTCGACCGGCACGCGGTCGCAAACAAAACGCCAAAGATTGTGGTGTAGAGTACAAATCGCATTGAGCATCCTATCCAAGCCGAGATTTACGTACGTGGACGCAGCCGCAATACTTCAGTAGTCGCAGCCGGCCGGTAAGCGCACACTTGATTGCGCCCGTTTCGCTTCGCGCGATAGAGCGCGGAGTCAGCCATTTCGACCAGTTGAATCGGATCGCGCCCGTCGTCCGGGTAAGCCGCGACGCCAAGGCTGATCGTTATGTGATGAGTCCGGATCGGATCGGCGCCGCCGCTACGACGAACCGCTGGGAAATCATGCTTCTCGATGGCGGATCGCACTCGCTCGGCGGCAATCAGCCCTTGCGCATAGTCAGCGTCCAGCAGAAACGCGGCAAATTCCTCGCCGCCAAATCGCGCACCCACGTCACCTGCGCGCAGTGCTTTTCTAATTACCGCGCCGACCTCTTCCAATGTTTCGCTCCCAACCAGATGGCCGTAAGTGTCGTTGACTTCTTTAAAATGATCAAGGTCCATCATCAGCACGCAGAACGGCATGTTCTCGGCTTCCGCGCGCGCGGCTTCACGACGCAACTCCGAAAAAAACGATTTGCCGGTCAATAATCCAGTCAGTTCATCGTGAACCAACAAGCGATGAATCTGCTGCTGAAACTCGCGGTCGATTTCGTCGAGCATTTCGAAGCGGATCAACTGATCGCCTATTTCGAATTTGTCGCCGTCCTCAAGAAACGCAGAATCAATGCGAGTCCCATTTAGAATCGTGCCATTGGTCGAATCAAGATCGCTTAACCGATAACACATCTCACCACTTGTTTTGTCGGGCTCAGTGGTAATGCGCGCGTGCAGCCGGGATGCCCTTGAATCGTTAATTCGAATGTCCGCGTCCAGCGCGCGACCGAGGGTCACTTGCTCGCGCTCGAGCGGAATTTGCACGGCCAACAATTCTCCACGCAAAAAGACCAGAGCCGGCCGGCGATCGCTGCGACGCTGGTATTGTCCGGAGAACGTGTCGATCTCGTTCTCTTCTTTGCCCAGGGACGTATCGTCAGAATTGTCTGCCATCGCTGCTCGCGCAACCAAGAGGTTAATCAGGTAAAGATGAAACAGCCGCGTATCTTATCCCGCAACTTGATGACACGGCAATAGTTCGCGGCGGCTTAAAGAGGGCTGCTGCTTGTAGTAGGCGTCTGTCTGCTCCTATAATTCCTGCAATCGATCAATTCGGTTTGAAATAATCGCGCACGCATCGCGCAACTAATCTGAGGGATCCCTATGGGTTGCATCGTCAAACAAGTTCCAGCTGAAAAGTTCGTTTGTCCAAATTCCCCAGCTACTCTGTCGGTACAGCGAGTTGCTGAAGCCAGGTTGCCGACCGAATTGGGCGACTTCCACATCGCGGGTTATCGATCGCTGACGAGCGACGAAGAGTACGTCGTCCTTTACAAAGGCGAGTTGCGTCCTGACGTACCGACGCTGGTCCGGATTCATTCGCAATGCCTGACCGGAGACGTTTTTGGATCTACGAAATGCGATTGCGGCCCGCAACTTCATCGCACGCTCGAAATGATCCAGGACGAAGGGCGCGGTGCGGTCGTCTATCAACAACAAGAGGGGCGCGGGATCGGAATCCTGAACAAGATTCGCGCTTACGCGCTTCAGGATGAAGGCGCCGACACGGTCGAAGCAAACGAGCGTCTGGATTTGCCGGTTGATTCCCGAGACTACCGACAATGCGCTGAGGTATTGTTCGATCTGGGGTTGTGCAAAGTAAGAGTGATCTCGAACAATCCTGGCAAACTTCAGGCGTTGAAGGAAGCAGGGCTGGAGATCGTTGAGCGCGTTTCGATAGAAGTCGAGTCGTCAGCGCCCGCCGAGAAATACCTGCGCACAAAAAAAGAAAAGATGGGCCACCTGCTGGAACTCAATCCGCACTAGACATCGGCGCTAAGATTCAAGAATAGTTGAGAGCCTCATCCGGGCTGCGCAACTTCGTGTGGATTGGTTTTGTGTTCGTGGGGTTTCGTGGTTTGCAGGTTAACGAGAACCAAATCACCAAAAGCCAAAAGGTTCAGTTGGCGAGTCAACTATCTCTATTGCCCAAAACAAGGCCTCACCCAAACAATCAGGTGAGGCTTGTTAATCCTGTCAAAGACTAATTAACGACCCGCGACTCGCGGGACCTGGATCCATTGCATCGCACTGCCAAGGCGACCGCTGTTAAGATCGCGAATGCCGACGCGCACTTGATATAAGCCCGGCGGCAACCACGCGCGGAAAGCATAGATCGCTTGCTTTCGTTTTTCAGGCGGAGCATCTTCAGGAATCGGAAAGATGCGCAGGCGCCCCACAAAGCTGTTAACCGGTTTGCCTTTTTCGTCGTAGAAAATCCCGCCAATATCCAGATCTGCAGACTGCTTGCCATCCTTGAGATCAAACGACAAAGCTTCACGATTGATCTCAACGGAAGCCAGGACTTGTGTGCCAACGCCGGGCATCTGGAGCAACCGTAGACCGAGTTTTGTGGGTATCTGAGTTTGGTTAACCGGCGCATCGATGACGATGCGCATGTCGTCTTCACGCGCTTTAGTCGGATCTTTTTCGGTTTTCCTTTTGACGGATAAAACCGGCAAGGGCGCCGATTTAAAATACGACGAACGCAAACGCACGGTCAGATCGGGACGACCGATGATGCTCGCCTCGATATGATTAAACTTTCCCCGCTTTTGCTCTTCGGTATCAGGACGCCAGGCCACCAGATAGTAATTCGCCGTGTCATCAAGGACCTTGTCAACCCATTCGGACATCGGGGCATTCGTATTGCGGAAAGCCTTGCCTCCCGTGTCACCGGCCAGTGCGTTCAGTCCATCCTGTGAAGCAGCGATTTCACCGATAGAGGAGCCCGCCGTCAGTCCTTCAGAATCAATGGGCCGGTTGTTGGTTACATCAAGTGAATCGCCAATGATGCCCCGCGCGTCGAGAGTGTAGATCACGACGCCAGCCTTACCGGCGGCGTCGGTAATTCGCTTAATGCGCCCGAGAGAGCCGGACTTGCGATCGTTCAGATAAAACCCGTCCGAGATCATGAAGACGAGTTTTCGTCCCGGCAATTGCCCCGCGGTCCGCATTAATCCTTCCAGCATGATCAGAGTGTTGTCGGTGTCGGGCGCCGCCATCACAGTCATTTCCTGCGCCCGCATCCTAACGGCCGCGACCATTCCTTGCGGAGTCATCATGCATATCATTCCGCCGCCGCCCGGAGGCCTGAAACAATTCTGCTTCTCTAATTCCTTCACATAGTAATTGATCGTTTGTTGATCGCCTTCGCGAATTTTCGAAGCGATGTATTCGGACATGGGAGGACTGTCCATATCCATTTTGGTATTCGTGCGATTGTTCAGCCGCGCTACGGCAGTCTGCAAGGCTATCTTGTCGTCAGTGAATTGCTGAAGGAACCCAATCTGGCCGCTCGAAGAGGTAATCGCGACCTGATCCTTCTCGGTCATACCGCGTTCGATAAATTCGAGTAAGGCTTTGCGCGTGCGCACCAGGCTGTCGGGCGCTAGATGGAGATCGTCGACAAAGAAGATCACTGTCCTTCCGCGGACAATCATGGGGCCCGGACTGGATGTCGATCCAGGTCCGGTGACGGTGGCGCCGGGGTTACGCGCCGTGCTCTCTTTACCGGAAGTGACGCGCTCAAAGAACGAAATGGAAGTCGGCTTGTTATCGACTTTGAGCGCAAACTGATCGCCCCTTAGCCCATCGACAAAATGGCCCTTCTTATCAAAGACCATGACGTCAGTCTGCACCAACTCAGTATTGACGCGAATGACGTCACCCTGTTCTTCAGCAGGTTTTTGCGGCTGGGTTTGAGCGAATATCGCCGGCGCAAACAGAAGCGCGCATAACCCCCCCACGGCGTGAATGTATGTTGATCTGAGTTTCATGGGCCGAATCACTGCTTTCGCAGGTCTTTAATGCTGGTCTTAATCTTTTCGGCGTCGGGCGCCTTCGGCTCAAGCTTAAGGTACTTCTCTAACTCGTCGGCTGCCTCTTTGTTCTTATGGGTGCTTATGTACACACCGCCCAGATACTTATGTGCCAGAGCCAGGTTTTCGCCGCCGTTGCTGATGGCCAACTCCAGCTCTTTTTGCGCCTCTTCATAAACCTTGAATTTGATCAGCATCATTCCGAGGTAATAGTGCGCTGACGGGCCGGGAAGCTTTAATCGAATCGCTTCTCGCAAGTGCGTCTCAGACCAGTTGAATTTCTTCTCAGCGTCCTCGAACTTCTGCTGACTCATGAGGTCGGCGCCTTCATTGTAAAAGGCAATGCCGAGACTCAATTGGGCGGTGGCGTTCGCCGGCTTCAATTTCACCAGCACTTCAAAAGTTTCCTCTGCCTTGGCCCATTGAAGCAGTTTGAGATACTGGGACCCGAGATCGCTCAAAGCCAGTTCAAAGTTGGGCGCGGCAGTAACAGCCTGGTTCAAGAATTCAACTGCCGCTTTCGAATCTCCCTTCTGCGCCGCCGTCGTGCCCTTTTGATAAGCATCCAACGCCGGTTTGGGAACGCCGGCGAAGGCCGCGTTGGCAGCATCAATCTTAGGCCGCAACTGGATGTTTACCTGCGAAACTCTGCTTGAGCCGATTGGCTCAATCGTGATTGTTTCCCGGCTGTTCTCGTATTCCTTTCCACCCTCGGCCACCACCGTGTATGTTCCCGGAGGAAGACTGTTAAATCTGAAAACGCCGTCCTGATCGGTGACTACGTTTTGGTTGGAGATCGCGAGGTTACTCTCCAGGTGAAGCTTGATAACCTTCCCGCTATGGTCTCCCGATGGGAAATAGACGCGTCCTTCAATCGTGTTACTGCCTTCACCACCGACCGGCCCACGATTACTGCCTAAGGCTTGGGCATTGGCGAGCGAAGTGAGCGTCAGAGCCAGAATGGAGGCATAGAGATATAGACGAACAGATGCGAATGCTAATGGCACTCTTCTGATTGCGGTAAGCATCGACGTTGGTCCTTTCTAAAAACCTAAATTGAAGGAGAGCAGAACAGAGTTTTTATGAAGTCGGGATTATATCTTCGCACGAAGTTCCTGGATAGTGCCACGGACACGGTCAGCGTCCGGGGCGTTCGGCATCAACCGGAGATAGGTTTCAAACTCATCGATCGCGCGCTGGAATTCCTGTTTCTGCCGGTCGTGATCTTGACTTAGATCATTCCCTTTCTGCCAATAAATGCCGCCCAAAAATCTGTGCGCCTGGGCAAGATTTCCACCACCCGTTGAAATGGCAGTCTCTAACTCAGTTCGCGCCTCGTCAAATCTTTTCATTCTGACCAGAGTCAACCCCAGGTACATGTGTGCCGTAGGCGTTGAAGTGATTTTCAAGGCATCGCGCAGTTGCGCTTCCGCGTCCGGAATTTGATTTGTTTCAAGCAGGGCGATTCCTAAATTCAATTTAGGAGTAAAAGCATCAGGACTCAGTTTTGATGCGGTTCTAAGCGGCTCGACCGCTTTGCCCGCCTGACCGGCGGTCAGATACTGTACGCCCAACTCATTCAACGCCAGGGGAAACTTTGGGAAAAGAGAGATAGCGGCTTTGAGATTTTCAATCGCTTTTTCCGAGTCACCCGACTTTCCAAACTGCAGGGCTTTTTCGTAAAGGGCGCGAGCTTGTTCGGGCACTTCAGCCAAAGCTGCGTT
>DASWQK010000074.1:0-3539 GCA_036403735.1 Pyrinomonadaceae bacterium | reverse complement strand
GTGCAACCCGGGACTCGATCTATTCACTGCTCACTGCTCACCGCTTACTGTTCACCGTCTTTCTGCTCCTGCTCACCGCTCACTGCTCACTGCTCACTGCTCGCGCTCAGCCCGGGGTGCCGCAACCAAACTCTCCGCTGTATGGCGGCGGGGGAAACTCTGGCCAGACTTCAACCGGACTGCCGCCGGTGCTGAAAAGGGTGGGCATCGATCAACATCTGAACGAGCAACTGCCGCTCGACGCTGTTTTTAAGGACGAGCAGGGGCGAGATGTACACCTGGGCGAGTTCTTTAAAGGCAAGCCAGTGGTCCTGTCGCTGGTTTATTACCAGTGTCCGATGCTGTGCAATCAGGTTATGAACGGGATGCTCGGATCATTCCGGCAGATCTCTTTCAATGTGGGCGAACAATTTGAAGTGGTCACGGTAAGTTTTGATCCGAATGAAACGCCGGCGCTGGCCGCGGCCAAAAAACAGACCTATGTCTCCGGCTACAACCGCGCGAACGGCGCCGCGGGCTGGCACTTTCTTACCGGTGACGCCGCGAACATCAAGCGGCTGGCTGACGCGATCGGTTTTCGTTACACCTGGGACGAGCAGACGAAACAATTTGCGCATGCAAGCGGAATCATGATCGCGACGCCTGAAGGCAAACTGGCGCGATACTTCTACGGCATCGATTATCCGCCGAAAGATTTACGCCTCAGCCTGGTCGAAGCATCCGCGAACAAGATCGCCACGCCGGTCGATGCGCTAATGCTGTACTGCTATCACTACGATCCGTCGACGGGAAAATATGGAGTCGTGATAATGAATGTCATGCGAGTGGCGGGCGTCATCACGATAATTTTGATCGTTGGGTTGTTGTTCTTATTGAGAAAGATCGGCCGGAGGCGGGCCCGAATGATCGTGTCGGAAGCCCGACCGTGAGGCAGGGCGTGTCAGAACCGGGAGCGGTAGCGACCGGGTCGCTAGATGAGTGCCGCACCCCGTCGCTACCGCTCCGGGTACTGACAAGAGATTTGAGATTCAAAACTTAGACTAGATGCAATCCTGGTTTCCATTTATACCTGAAAGCGCTTCGACTATGTCGGGCGACGTAGACGCCTTATTTCTTTATCTTTGCGGTGTCACGATCTTTTTCGCTCTGCTGATTGGCGGCATCATTGTTTTTTTCGTCCTTCGCTATCGCCGCCGCAACGCATTCGAGATCCCGCGACCCATCGAAGGCTCGCAAAGGCTGGAAACCCTGTGGTCAGTAATTCCTCTGCTGATCGCGATGAGTTTCTTTATTTGGGGAGCCAGTCTCTACTATCGGCAGTATCGCCCCGCGCAGAATGCTCTGGAAGTCTACGTCGTCGGCAAACAGTGGATGTGGAAGTTTCAGCATGCGACCGGCCAACGTGAGATCAATGAACTGCATGTGCCCGTCGGCCGCAAGGTCAAATTGATCATGGCATCCGAAGATGTGATTCACGACGTCTTCGTCCCGGCGTTTCGCATCAAGGCCGATGTGGTGCCCGGCAAGTACACGACGGAATGGTTTGAAGCCACGAAGCCGGGACGCTATCACTTTTTCTGCGCGGAATACTGCGGCATGAATCATTCGGGGATGGGCGGCTTCGTCGTGGTGATGGAGCCAGCAGAATATGAAAACTGGTTAAGCGGCAACGCAGGTCAGTCCTCGCCGGCAGCCGCGGGGCGTGGACTCTATGAGTCGCTCGGTTGTGTTTCTTGTCACGGCGCAAATGCGGAAGGCGGACGGGGGCCGGCGCTGACTGGCGTCTATGGCAGTAAGGTGGTGCTGAACAACGGCCAGAGCGTTACGGCCGATGAAGGCTATATCCGGGAATCGATCTTGAATCCACAGGTAAAGATTGTTACCGGATTCGGACCGATCATGCCATCGTTTCAAGGCCAAATTAGTGAAGAGCAACTCTTGCAGGTTGTCGCATATGTAAAGTCGCTCTCGACGGCGAAACCCGAAACGTCTACCGCAAAACCGCCGCCGGCGTCGGCGACGCCGAACGCAAAACCGAGCGTGAGTCCGAAGAAGAAATGATTTGTTTAGAGGCGGGCTACCGCCCGCCCGTTTTCGACGGAAAAGGAATATTGACAACCGAAACCACAAAACTCAGAAAGGCGGGCGGTAGCCCGCCTCTAAACGAAGTTGGTTTTTAGGGACGCTAAACGGTTAGATCGTAGGATTCATGGAAGAATTCGAAATACCAAAACCGCCACGAGCGAATTATCTGAACGCTGAGCATGGCTTGAAGTCGTGGCTGCTCACCAAAGATCACAAGCGCATTGCGCTGCTTTATCTCGGCGCGATCAGCTTCTTCTTTTTCATCGGCAGCCTTTACGCGATGGCGATTCGGCTCGAGTTGCTCACCCCGCAGGGCGACCTAGTGCAGTCGAGCACCTACAACAAAATGTTCACCCAGCACGGGATCATCATGGTGTTCTTTTTCCTGATCCCATCGATCCCGGCAACGCTGGGAAACTTCTTGATCCCGATGATGATCGGCGCCAAGGACCTCGCCTTTCCGCGCATCAATTTGTTGAGCTGGTACATCTACATTATTGGCGGCGTGGTCACCATCTATGCATTGCTCGCCGGCGGCGTCGATACGGGATGGACCTTCTATGTTCCATACAGCACGACCTTTTCCAATTCATACGTAATCGCGACGGGCCTGGGAATTTTCATTAACGGATTTTCTTCCATCCTCACCGGCCTGAATTTTATCGTCACGATTCATACAATGCGCGCGCCCGGCATGACCTGGTATCGCCTGCCGCTATTTGTCTGGTCGCACTACGCCACCAGCTTGATCATGATTCTGGGCACGCCGGTCGTGGCGATTACGATTCTGTTGGTGGCTCTCGAACGGCTCGCGCACATCGGTATTTTTGATCCGGCGGCCGGAGGCGATCCGGTTTTGTTTCAGCACTTGTTCTGGTTTTACTCACATCCGGCGGTTTACATCATGGTGTTGCCGTCCATGGGAGTGATTAGCGAGATCATCGCGAATTTTTCGCGCAAGAATATTTTTGGCTACAAGTTTGTCGCTTTCTCGAGTCTGGCAATCGCGGTGTTTGGTTTTCTCGTGTGGGGTCACCACCTGTTTGTCGCCAGCCAATCAGTTTACGCGGGCATGATCTTTTCTTTCCTGAGCTTCGCCGTCGCGATCCCCTCCGCGATCAAAGTATTCAATTGGACCGCGACGCTCTACAAGGGATCGATCTCGTACGACACGCCGATGCTCTACGCACTCGGCTTCATCGCTTTGTTCACAATTGGTGGCATGACCGGATTATTTCTGGCATCGCTGGCGGTGGACGTGCATGTGAGTGACACCTACTTTGTGGTGGCGCATTTCCATTACATCATGGTGGGAGGGGCCCTGTTTGGCTATCTTGGCGGCCTGCATTACTGGTGGCCCAAGATCAGCGGCCGGATGTATCCCGAAGGTTGGGGCCGATTCTCGGCACTAGTGATCTTTGTCGGGTTCAATCTGACTTTCCTGCCGCAGTTTG
>DASWQK010000073.1:0-14805 GCA_036403735.1 Pyrinomonadaceae bacterium | reverse complement strand
GCTCATCACCACGATGATCCGTTCGAGGCCGAGCGAGAATCCGCATGCGGGAACGTCTTTACCAAGAAACATCCCAACCAGGTTGTCATAGCGCCCACCACCGCCGAGACTGCCGGCGAGATCGGCAACACTAATCTCGATGATTGCACCAGTATAATAAGCGAGGCCCCGCGCAAGTGTGGGATCAAGTTTGATTCGCTGAGTCACCGCGCTTGCTTTGCTAAATGCCAGAATCTGTCGCAGATCATCAACGCCACTGGCGCCGACTTCGTGCGCGCCGATGAACTCAACCAAGCGGCCGAGCACGTCGGCGTTGTAGGCCGTGCGACCGTCGCCGGCTTCTTTCAAATCAAGCAAATCAACCGCATGTTCGGCGCCCGCTAATCCTTCGAAAAACCGCATCAACTTCACCGCGGATTCATCGATGATGCCGCGCTCGCTCAATTCGCGCGCAACACCTTCCGGCCCCGCCTTGTCCATCTTGTCGAGCGAAATCAGAGCGTCGTTTTGCTTTTCGGGTGGTATGCCGGCTTGATCGAGAATGCCGGTCAGGACTTGGCGATGATTCAAACGAATCGTGAAGTCATTGAAGCCGAGCGCCGTCAACGCATCACTCGCCGCCGAGATCAATTCAGCTTCGACGACCATCGATTTCGATCCAAGGACATCGACATCGCATTGATAAAACTCGCGAAAGCGCCCGCGCGCCGGGCGATCGGCGCGCCAGACTGGTTGAATCTGATAGCGCTTAAAAAACTTTGGCAGCTCGTTTTGATATTGAGCGACGACGCGCGCGAGCGGCACTGTGAGATCGTAACGCAGCGCCAGATCGGCTTCGCCCGTCTTTTCGTGCTCGCCACGTTTGAGTATTTTGAAGATGAGTTGGTTCCCTTCCTCACCGTATTTCCCCATCAACGTTTCGATATTTTCGACGGCCGGAGTTTCGAGAGGTTCGAAGCCATAGCGCTCATAGACGGATTTGATCACGCCGATTACGTGCTCACGTTTGCGCACGTCGGCCGGCAGAAAGTCGCGCATGCCGCGCGCCGGTTGTGACTTTGGTGAAGGCATGAGTGGGCCATAATAACAGACTCATCGACACATTTCGCAGATTACACTGATGAGACCGATGGGTCCTATGCGTCCCATGAGACCTATAGGTCCCATCGTCATCTGGGTAATTTGCGGACGATTGCACATCGCCTTGAATCTTTGTAACTTTCCGAGTATAAGCTTCGTCAATTCAGTCAAACGTTCGCGGGCCTTTCATCGCAAGGGCAACTGAACCAACCAAAATCAGATTTGAATAGGAGTCCACTAATGATCCGTCGCCAATTTGCTGCTCTACTTCTGCTTTTCACACTGGTCGTTCCCTATGCTGCCTTCGGGCAACAACCACAACCACCTGCCGAAGATCCGATGATCACCAAGATCAAGGACGAAGGCATGAATCGATCTCAGATCATGCAGACGCTTTCATATCTCACCGATGTAATCGGAGAGCGTCTGACCGCGTCGCCAAACGCAAAACGCGCCAATGAATGGACGCGCGATACGATGACAAAGTGGGGCCTGCAAAACGCTCACCTCGAAGCCTGGGGCCCGTTCGGCCGCGGCTGGACCTTAAAGCATTTTTCGGCGCAGGTGGTCTCGCCACAGGACCTTCCGCTGATCGCTTATCCGAAGGCCTGGTCGCCCAGCGTCAAAGTGATGTCCGAAATGCCGAGCATACCCGCTGCTAAAGGCAAGAAGCCGGCAGCCCCGACGACGGCTCCGGAACCGAGCAGCACAGTGACGGCCGACGTTGTTTTTCTCGACGCCAAGACCGAAGCCGACCTTGATAAATACAAGGGCACTTTGAAAGGCAAGATCGTTTTGGTCTCGCAGCCGGTCGAAGTGAAGGCACTGTTCGAAGCGCAGGGAAGACGACAGGATGAAAAGAGCTTACTGACATTGGCGAACGCGTTGCCACCGGGGCAAGGCGGTGGGTTTGGCGGAGGAGGAGGAGGCGGCGGTGGCCGTGGTGCCGGTGGTCAGCAAATGACCCCACAACAACGCCAGCAACAACAGTTTGAGCAGGCAGTCTTCACCGCGAAGCGTTGGAACATGCTGGTTGACGAAGGCGCAGCGGTGGTTGTCGATGTCAGTCCGCGCGGAACCGGCGGAACAATTTTTGTGCAATCAGCGACTGTCGCACCGGCGATTCCGAAGAGCGTCGAAGAGATGCGCACGATTACTCGTCTATCACCGTACGATCCGAAAGCCGAGTCAAAGATGGTTCCGCAAATCACCGTGTCGGTCGAGCAATACAACCGCATGATCCGGATGATTCAGCAGGGCGAGAAACTGAAGATGAATGTTGACCTGGCAGTTGAATATCAGGATCAGGACAACATGGGCTACAACACGGTCGCCGAAATCCCCGGCACGGATCTTAAAGACGAGATCGTGATGCTGGGCGGCCACATGGATTCATGGCATTCGGGAACCGGCGCAACCGACAACGGCGCGGGCGTGGCCGTCGCGATGGAAGCAGTTCGCATTTTGCAAACACTGGGAATCAAACCGCGACGCACGATTCGCGTCGCACTCTGGACCGGTGAAGAAGAAGGACTGCTGGGCTCGCGCGCTTACGTGAAGGCCCACTTTGGATCGCTCGAAGGAGGCCCTGGACAATTCGGCGGTGGTGGCGGAGGTGGCAACGCGAATGCTACGCCGGCGAAGCTGACGACATTGCCTGACTATGAAAAATTCTCGGGCTATTTCAATCTGGATAACGGCACCGGAAAAATTCGCGGTATCTACTTGCAAGGCAATCGTGGCCTCCGAGATCTCTTTACTCAGTGGCTTATGCCCTTCCGCGACATGGGCGCGAGTACGATCACGATTTCTAACACGGGTGGCACCGACCATCAATCTTTCGATGGCATCGGCCTGCCGGGATTTCAATTCATCCAGGATGAAATCGAGTACGACACGCGCACTCACCACTCGAACCAGGACGTGTTCGATCGCATTCAGGCGGATGATATGAAGCAAGCCGCGACGATCATGGCGGCGTTTGTTTACAACACGGCGATGCGTGATGAGAAGCTGCCTCGTAAACCCGCGCCGGGAGCGAGAACGGCAAGCAATCAGTAATCTTAAAAGCAACTGGTTAACTTCAGGGTGGTGCAAAAATTATTACTTGCACCACCCTGTACTATATCGATGTGAAAGGATCTTTCCTCTCAGATCGGATGAGTCTTAAGTCTTTTTATCGGCGACACCTCCCGCACACCCTACCACTCGATGCGAAGTTAGCTCTTCGCCTAACCGCACTGCTACCGCAACGCTTCTTCGTCAGCCCAACGGGCTGGAAGATAGTAGCCGGTGGTCACAGACCACCGGATCCGGATAAGAAACCCGTTTCGCACTCCAAAGGAGTGCCAGCGAAAGGCCAACTCTCATGGGCTCCACATTCTTCTCTTTGCATTACCACGTTGTGTTCTCGACCAAAGAACGACGACCACTTATCGAGACGGAATGGCGACCGCGACTCCATTCTTATGTGGGCGGAATAGCACGAGGAATGAACGGAGTGGCGGAAATCGTCGGCGGAGCTGAGGACCACGTCCATTTTCTGATCAGCCTGCGACCTGTTCACTGTCTTGCATCTCTAATGCGTGATCTAAAGAAGGATTCAACGAACTGGGTAAAAGAGAATCTCGACCGAAGGTTTTGCTGGCAGGAAGGATATGCTGCGTTTACGGTCAGCCCCTCTGCGGTCAAAGCGGTAAGAAATTACATCGCGAACCAGGAGGCACATCATTCCAAACATTCGTTCGTTGATGAGTTGAGGGACTTGCTCGGACGCGCCGGTATTGAGTACGAGGAAAAATACCTTCTGTAGGTTCTCGCACGCCTTCGGCGTGCGAAACTCTTCCTATCTCGTTCCGGTGGTCTTCGACCACCGGCTACTTTCTGCCAACCCTTCGGGTTGACTTCCTACCCGGGAATAATCGCCACTTCCAACCAGTAGCGCCTCAGCTTGTCGCGATTCGTAGCGCGGTACGCCTGATAGTCGTGCGCGATGCCTTCGTCGGGACGCGCGAACAAGATGAACGATTCCAGCAAACCTGCGTCATTGAGCTTGACCAACGTCTCCAGCGAAGCTTCCAGCTCTTTTACCTTGCCCGACTTCAAGTCTTTCGAGCAGGCTTCCGCAACCATGCGCAGGGCCGCCGTCTCTTCTTTCAAACTGTGCCGATAGGCGTGCTCAGTCGGATAATTCCTTGAAAAATCACTCTTCTGCCAGGCGATTCTCGTCAGGTCATACATCAACCACTCGTTTGAGCCGTCCTTGCTGTCGAGTGTTCGCGGATCGATGTTGAGAGTGGTGTTCGCCCCCTGCGTGGTCGTGGAATTGGGCGGCACGATGTGTGGATGGCCCAATTGAACTTTATGCCGTTGTGCCCATTGCGTCAGCCCGACGTAAGCGCGGCGGCCGTAGGGCTCGGCGACAATCGCATCGATGAACTTGTCACGCGCTTCATTCGTCTTGCCTTGCGCATCCAGGGCGTCACCCCAATAGCGATATGCCGTTTCGGCATTTGGGTTGATCGCGATCGCTTTTGCGAACCAAACTCCGGACGCATTAAAGTGATCGTTGCGAAACTGTGGATCAGTGGACTTGTAAGCCTTCTTGAATTCCATGTCGCCGGCATACAACGCGGCCTCGTAGAGATTTGGGTCCAGTTCCAGCGCGTGTTTGTAACTCGAAAGCGCCTGGTCCAATTCTCCGCGTACAAAGGCGGCTTCGCCTTCGCGGATTGCAGCGTCGGCGGCCCGAATATTCGAGAAAGTCACGTCGGCGACGTCTTTGCTGGAAAGAGCGTCCAGCGCAATCGAGGTCAAATTGCTATCATCGCCAAGTGATTTGGACCGCAACAGAATTGTTCGAGCGCGGTCGCGCATCTGCTGCCGTGTCGGAGCGTTTTTCTCTGCCGTCGAAGTCGCGTAAAGGACGAAACCTAAGCGCGAAAGGACTGCTACGTCATTTGGATTTGCTTGCGCGACTCTCTCTAAAAGCGGCAACGCGGCCGCGTATTGGCTCGATTCGTAGAGATCGAGCGCGCGTTGCCGTTCCGATGCATCCTGAGCAGAAACGGCCGCCGCAGTCGCGAGCAAGACCATTAGCAAACCCATGTTGAGCAGGATTCTCTTTACGGTTAGATTAGAATTGAGCATGATGAAGGCCTCTTAGGTTGCGAGTGCGCCCGGAAAGTCTATTGCCAACTTAAGAAGAGTGTCAACAACAATTAGATATTGGAATCTAAGATAAAAATTTCTTTGTGAACCATCTACTCGAGATAAAAAATCTGCACACCTATTTTCAAACCCGCGAGGGATTAGTGTGCGCGGTCGAGGGGGTCAGTTTTTATCTGGACCGCGGAGAGCTGCTCGGGTTGGTCGGCGAAAGCGGCTGCGGCAAATCGATCACGGCGCTTTCGATCATGCGGCTGGTAGCGCCGCCGGGAAAAATCGTCGCCGGTGAGATTCTTTTTGAGGGCCGCGACCTTTTGAAGCTTTCCAACGCCGAGATGCGCAGTATGCGCGGCAACGACGTGGCCATGATCTTTCAGGATCCGATGACTTCGCTCAACCCGGTTTTCACCGTGGGCGAGCAAATCGCCGAGGCGCTTCGGCTGCATCGTAAACTCTCGCGCAAGGACGCGCGGGCCGCCGCCGTCGAGGCGATGCGCGAAGTTTCGATACCCGATCCTGAACTGCGCGTGAATGATTATCCGCATCAACTGTCAGGCGGAATGCGGCAGCGGGTAATGATCGCAATGGCGCTCGCCTGCGATCCGAAAGTCCTGATTGCTGATGAGCCAACCACCGCGCTCGACGTAACTATTCAGGCGCAGATTCTGGAGCTGCTCAACAATTTGCGTCGCACCCGCGATCTGGCAGTACTTTTGATCACACATGATCTCGGCGTGGTAGCCGAGGTCGCCGATCGGGTCGCCGTCATGTACACGGGAAAGATCGTCGAAGAATCACCGGTCGATGAATTGTTCGCGCGCCCGAAACATCCTTACACGGAAGGTCTCTTGCGGTCAGTTCCGAAGCTTACAGCGAAAGACGTCGCCAGAAAGTCGAGACTGCAGACGATCGAAGGCACGGTGCCGCGACCCACAGCGTTGCCGCCGGGATGTCATTTCGAACCGCGATGTCCTTATCGCATGCCGCGATGTCGTGAAGAAGAGATTCCGCTGTATCCGGCTGGACCAGATGTTACCGTTCGCTGCGTTTTGTACGATCCCGCGGGAACGCCAGGGTTAAGTCTGTCCCAACGCTCGCAAGTAGGGAAAGAATCATGAAGAGAATTATTTGCTTTATTGCGATTCTGACGATCGGCTCTTCGCTTTCTTTCGCGCAGGCCGAGAAGTCTCAGACGCCGGTTGAACGCCGGGCGGCTGATGTGTGCGCGCAATTCCGTCAGAATCCCGGCGATTACGAAAAACTTTTCGCCACGGAGTTTCTCGCTAAGATTCCGGCTGCACAATTGACCGGTATTTTCACGCAATTCTTTTCGCAGCTCGGCCGGTGCACGACGACCAAAGTATCAAAGGCCCAGAGCGAAAATGCAGCGGAATTCGAATTCCGGTTTGAAAAAGGCTTTCGCGTTCAAGTCAACATCTCAGTGAACGGACCCGCCTCCAATCTGATTGACAGCCTCTGGTTCGGCAATCCTACAAGCTTGTCATCGTCACTCTCAGACCTCGCAAATGAACTCAAAACTTTGCCCGGAGAGACCAGCATTTTGGTTGCGCGGCTCAATGATGACAGCCTGACTCCTTTAATCGCTCTTAATGCTGAGCGCGAGTTGGCGATCGGTTCGGCATTCAAGCTGTATATCCTGGTCGAGTTGGCGCGGGAGGTGAACGCCAGCGAGCGCAAGTTGAGCGACGTGGCGGCGCTTGATGAAAGCGCGTTCTCGTTGCCATCAGGAATACTGCAGACCTGGCCACGCGGATCGCCGGTCACTCTGCATACCCTGGCGGCATTCATGATTTCGATCAGCGATAACACCGCAGCCGATCATCTATTGAAGATCCTGGGTCGCGAGCGGATGGAAAGCGCGCTGGCCGAAACCAAACATACGAAACCGCAAATGGATATGCCATTTCTTTCGACGTTAGAAATGTTCAAGCTAAAAGGTGAGCCGACCCACAAAGCGGCCGAGCAATATCTTTCTCTGGATGTAAACGGACGGAGAAAATTTCTCGCCGAACAAATTGCGCGCGTCAGACGCGAAACCTTATCCTGATGGCAAGCCGGCCTACATCGATCGTATCGAATGGTTTGCCTCCGCCAGCGACCTGTGCCGCGTGATGAATTGGTTGCGCCAGAAGACTGAAGCAGCAATGCCGGCGGCTCCAATGCGGGACGTGTTGGCAATCAATCCCGGCGGCGGCTTGAACATTCCCAGGGAGCGTTGGTCCTTTGTCGGATTCAAGGGCGGCTCAGAGCCGGGCGTCTTGAATATGACTTACTTGCTGCGCTCAACCACCGGCCAATGGTACGCGATGTCTATTTCGTGGAATGATGCGCAGTCACCGTTGGAGATCGGCAGGGTGATCGCTATCGTGCAGCGCGCTTTGCAGATTATCGAGTGAATCCGAGTCAGGGACTTGATCAATCATTGATAAATTCGACTTCCAGCGACGCGCTGGTTCGCGTCTCAAATCTGGTGAAACACTTTCCCGTCGAGGGCGGCAACGACGTGTGGCGCGCCGTCGATGGGGTGTCATTCGAGATCCTGCGCGGAGAGACTCTGGGTCTGGTGGGCGAGTCCGGTTGCGGTAAATCGACTACGGGCCGCTGCCTGCTGCGGCTGATCGAACCGACGCATGGTGACATTGAATTCGAGGGACGCGACGTGACCGCGATGGGCAAGCGCGAGCTGCGCGAACTGCGCCGCGAGATGCAGATCATTTTCCAGGATCCGAGTGCGTCGCTAAATCCGCGCATGAAAATCGGTGACATCATCGCTGAGCCGCTGGTGATTCACGGTATCGGCGACCAGACCGAGCGGCGCGAGCGGGTGGCCTGGTTGCTCGGAAAGGTCGGTCTCGATGCCGACTACATGAAACGTTACAGTCATGAATTCTCAGGCGGGCAATTGCAGCGCATTGGTGTCGCTCGCGCACTCGCGTTGAATCCAAAACTCATCGTTGCTGACGAGCCTGTCTCGGCTCTCGACGTTTCAGTGCAGGCCCAGGTCGTGAACCTCTTGCAGGATTTGCAAGCCGAGTTCGGGCTGACGTACCTGTTCATTTCGCATGGCCTCGCAGTCGTCGAACACATCTCGACGCGCGTGGCGGTCATGTATCTCGGACGCATCGTCGAGATTGCGGACGCAAGAGAGCTTTACGTTAACCCGCTGCATCCGTACACAATGGCTCTGCTTTCCGCGATTCCGATTCCCGATCCAACCCAAAAGCGCGACCGAATTATCCTGAAGGGCGATGTGCCGACATCGAGAAACCCGCCGTCCGGTTGCCGATTCCGCACCCGCTGCCCGATGGCGATTGACGATTGCGCGCGAATTGATCCAGAGTTACGCGAAGTTGCGCCGGGTCACAGGGTCGCGTGCATCCGAGTTGACGGGTATGACAATGCGCCCCGTGTCGAATCACGAACTCCAGTCGGCGTATCAGATTGAGAAGTTCACGGACATGTCCTCGTGCCGGAGGCACGAAATATTTGTAGCCCGGTCTCGTGCCAGTGTTTTAGCCCATTCATGGCTGAGAAGAATATCCCGCTCCCGCGGAGCTCAGTTTTCTTTTCTGCGGAATGGTTCTATAAACATTTCGCCGCTCCGCGGCGCAAACCGGAAGTCGAGCCACGACTGAAACATCGATCGCCTGACAAGCGTAAACACAGATCGAACTAAAGTCAGAATGCCATCGGACGGAATGCAATCTCCCCGTCCTCAAGAGAACCAATCGGAGGATAGTCACATGAGCGATCCAAATTCGGAATTTCAACCGCCACCGCCGCCGGCTATCGAGCCTGAACCTGAACGACGACGACCAACGAATTTGATGTGGGCCGGCGTTGGTTTGATTGTGATCGGAATTATCATAGTCGTCCTCGGCATTCCCGGCCTGGCTCTGATCACCGGCGGCATTGGAACCGGTGCGGCGGTTTGCTGCCTCGGTATTCTGTTCATCGGATTCAGTTTTATGCGGTTGCCCGCAGTAAAAGACCCACCGCCAAAAATGTCTACGGCCGCAACGCTAACCGGCATTTTCTTTGAGCCGACGAATGTTTTCCGCAACCTGCGCGCGCATCCGCAATGGCTGGCCGCGATCATGGTCGTCGGAATAATGAATGGAGCATATAGCGTCGCCTTCAACCATCGATTGACGCCGGAGCGAATAATCAATTTCACGATGGATAAGCTTGAAGACAGTCCGATAAAGCCCCCACCCGAGGCCATGGCCAAAGCCAGAACCGATGGCGTGGAGCAGGCCAAATCGCTGACTTTTCAAGTAGGTGATTTTGTTAAGAAGGTCGTCGGCGCGTTCTTTGCCGTTGCCTTTATCGCGGCGCTTTGTCTTTTGGGCGTGCTCGCCTTCGGTGGGCGCATGCACTACTGGCAGACCTACGCAGCAATTGCCTACGTTACTTTTCCGGCAACCCTGATTCAAAAAGCAATCAGTTTCCTAATTCTTTACCTCAAGTCACCCGACGATATCCATCCGATCCTGGGACAAGATAGTTTGGTTTACGACAACCTCGGTTTGCTGGTAGCTGCGAAGGACCACCCGGTGATTTTTGTGATAGCCACTTCGATCGGAGTGCTTTCGTTCTACCGGCTTTGGCTGACCGCTACCGGTCTGCGCGAGGCAGGCTACAAGGTCGGTTCGTCAGCAGCCTGGGGCGTGACGATCACGATCTTCCTATTGTTCTTACTATTGGGAATGGCCGCAGCCATGCTGTTCGGAAGCATGTTCGGCTAAGACGTTGCTCGTTTGGAGTTCCGCCTTCAGGCGGCCGCGTGAACGCGGAACTCTATTCGTATCTCAAAGATTCAATTGGATCGAGCCGCGCGGCCTTCCACGCCGGCCACAATCCGAAGATCATCCCGATGCCGACGCTGGCGAAAAATCCCGCGGCCGGCGCCCACAAGGGTACGTACGAAGGCATGATCAGTTTGACCACCAACGATCCCAACCAGCCAAGAGCCAGGCCCATAAAACCACCAAAGCCCGTCAAGGTCATCGCTTCGATGAGGAATTGCCAGAGGATGTCTTTGCGGCGTGCGCCGAGGGCCTTGCGTACGCCAATTTCGCGAGTGCGCTCAGTCACCGAGACCAGCATGATATTCATTACCCCGATGCCGCCGACCATCAGTCCAACCGATGAAATGGCCACCATGGCGATCGCTACGCCGCCAGTGATCGAGTGGAAAGTATTAATCAGATTTTCGGTTGTTTCGATACCAAAGTTGTCGGGTTTGCCGAAAGGAACTTGCCGGCGCACGCGCAGCGTATCGGTGACCTGATCCATAGCTTCCGTCATCAGCCCGGGTCTGGCGACGGCCAGTACATAGACATCGTCAGAGTTGGGTTTCAGCTTGCGCGCGACATTGTAAGGCAGATAGATGACGTTGTTCTGATCGTCGCTGCCGCCGCTGAACAAAAACTGTTCGCGTTTTTGCAGCATTCCGACGACCCGATACTCCTCAGAGCCAATCTTGATCATGTCGCCCACGGGTGTGCCGAAGCGGAAGAAATCGTCGGCGACTTTCGAGCCGACTACGCAGACGTTCGCGTTGGTGTCGTTTTCAAACTGAGAGAAAAAGCGGCCTTCAGTGATTGTCTGAGTCCCGGCCTTTTCAAAATCCGGAAGAGTTCCCTGCAAGGCAACTGAGGCGGAGGTTTTGCCGCCACCACTAACCAGAAGTTTTTGGCCGAAGAAGTTGTTGGTGATTTCGAGGAAAGGAACTGCTACTTCCACGGTCGGCAATTTTGAAAGCGCGATCGCGTCGTCATACGTCAGGTTCTTTCGCATGCGCTCTTCGCGTGAGAGCCGGCCAACGTGAATGCCCGGATTGTATTTGCTGATATACATCGAGCGCGTGCCGAAGGATTCAACCTCTTTGGTGAACGCCGTGTCGATCCCGCTGATAATCGAGGCGATCAACATCACCGTCACGACGCCGATAATCACACCGATGATTGTCAAAAACGAACGCAGCTTGTTGGCGCGTAGTGTGGCCAGGGCCAACCAGAGATTCTCGAGAATGTCGTTACGGAATAGTTTCATAAATCACCTCGCCGGCTGGGAACAAGCATTGAAAATTGAGAATTGAAAAGTGCAAATTTGAAATTTCTTATCGAAGACAAGCTCGCACTTGATTGCCACTTTGCATTTTTCAATTCGCAACTTTCAATTTGTAATTAGGTGTCAGCCCGAAGCGCTTCAATCGGATCCAGTCGCGCCGCTTTCCAGGCCGGCACAATTCCGGAAATGATCCCCATTCCGCCCGAAGCCGCCAGCGCTCCGAGAATCGCGAAGATCGAAAGATAGGTCGGGAAGAACGTCGCGGTCACAACCTTTCCCACTGCCCAGGCCAGGAGTATGCCGACCGCGCCTCCGATGGTTGCCAACGTAACGGCTTCAAACAGGAATTGCTTCAGGATATCCATCTTGCGGGCTCCCAGTGATTTGCGCAGCCCGATCTCTTTGGTTCTTTCGGTAACTGATACCAGCATGATATTCATGATGACGATGGCGCCCACAACCAGCGCAATAAAAGGAACGGCGATCGCCACAATAAAGACCGTGCCAAAGATGCGATCCCGCAAACCGGTAATCGCGTCAGGAGTGACGATCCCGAAATTGTCCTTTTCGTTCGGTCCGAGTTTGCGCCGCGCGCGCATCAGGTATCTCGCTTCTTCGACGGCATCGTTAAAGGTCTCATCAGTCTTTGAAGTTGCCGTGAAGTAGAGCGAGCGCTGGCGGATCAATGGCCCGAAATCCAGCTCATAAGTCTTCAGCGGAATTACAATGAAATTGTCCTGCGGAATGCCAAACACAGTTCCCTTCACGGCTTCGACTCCGATGAGCCGATAGGGCAGACCGCGAATCTCGATCTCTCCGCCGATGGGATTGCCTGCGGGGAAAAGTTTGGTGGAGATGTCCGCGCCCACATACGCAACGCGCGCGGCGCCCTCGGCTTCGGTGTCAGTGAAGAAGCGGCCGTTGTCGATGTTACGGTTCTCGATGTCGGCCGTGTTGGCGGTGGCGCCGCTGACGAACACATCGTCCAGGACCTGATCGTTTCGCTTAATCTGCGATGGAGTGCCGCGCGCTTTCGCCCCGAGTTTTGCGATCAGCGCCGAACGCTCTTTGATGAAGTCGTAGTCCTGCAACGTCAACTCTTTGTTGCGCCGTTGCGCGGCGGCAATCGTGTCGGTGTCTTTGAAGTCTTCGAAGGGATTGAAGCGTTGAACGGAAAAAGCCTTTGCACCAATACCCGCAATCTTTTCGTCAATGTAAACGTTGAATCCCTGGATGAGGGACACGACGGTTACAAAGGCCGTCACGCCCACGATCATGCCGAGCAGAGTCAGCGCCGAGCGCAACTTGTGCGCCCAAATGGCCGCGATCGCAACTTTCAGTATTTCGATTAGTTTCACTGTTGTTAGTACGCTTGAGGATGGCTTTTGGTTATCATCGTTAGAGCTTGGATTTTAGAGCTTAGGGCTTGCGGATGGGCTACCGGGCTCGACCTAAGCTCAAATTTCTAAGCTCTAAGATCTATTCCCACCTGAGTGATTCGATCGGATCAAGCCGGGCCGCTTTCCATGCCGGCCATAATCCGAAAATTATTCCCACTCCGGCCGAGATGCCGATACCTACACCGATGGCCCAGGGCGGCACATAGGCCGGCAAAGGCGAATAGCGGTTCGTCAAAAAGCTGAAGAGCTCGCCTATCGCCAATCCAATGAAGCCGCCGATTGCCGTCAGGACAACCGCCTCGATCAGGAATTGCGAGAGGATGTTCGTGCGGGTCGCGCCCACGGCTTTGCGCAGTCCGATCTCCTTGGTTCGCTCGGTGACCGACACCAGCATGATATTCATCACGCCGATGCCGCCAATCATCAGCGCCACACACGAGATCGCCGTCAACACCAGATACGTCGCGCCGGTCAGTTGATTGTAAATATCCAGCAGCGCGTCCTGGGACGAAATGCCGAAGTTGTTTGGCGCCCCGGACGCAACGCGTCTTTGCTTGCGCAGGATATCAGTCATTTCATCGATGGCAGATTTCACATACGCGCGTGAGACAGGACGAACGATAATCGCGGAGATGATCTCGGGGAACTCGATGTCCGGATAATATTTTTCGAACGTGGTGATCGGAATATAGACCGAGTTGTCGCGTGATTGACCCAGGATGCTGCCGAGCGGCTCCATTACACCCACGACATGAAACTGATGACCTGAGATTTTTATGTCCTTATCCAGTGGATCTTCGTTTGGGAAAAGCGCCTTTACCAAATCCAGCCCGAGCACGCAAATATTGTTGCGAGCTTCCACATCCAGGTCCGAAACATAGCGACCACGGGCGACATAGCTCGAGACAGTGAATTCATGGTACGGCGTCACGCCGATCAGGATTGGCGTGTCGCTTTGCTTGTCGCCGTAGCGAACCGTCTCGTTGATTTTTCGATAGAAGGGAGAGACCCCGACGACCGAAGGCGCTTCACGGCGAATCGCGTCAGCATCCGCGATGGTCAATTCTTTCCGGTGTATTTCTTCTGAAGTAGGTTGATGACCAATGCTGGGATCGAACTTCGTGGCCCAGATTGTGTTGGAGCCCAGCGATTCGATCTGCGCCGCGAAAGCTTTGTTCAATCCCTGGATGATCGAAACCATGAAGACAACCGTGATCACGCCGACACTGACGCCGAGAATCGTCAGCGCCGACCGCAGCTTGTTGCTGCGCACAGTGTCAAACGCCATCAAGGCGGATTCGCGTATGTCGATAAAAGTCATTTCTTTAATTGTCTCATTGATTCAATGAATCATTGGATCTAATGAGTGAATCGCTTCCGTTACTCTGCCCTCAGTGCGTCAATCGGATCCAGTCTTGCTGCGCGCCAGGCCGGCCACAAGCCACTAATCACGCCAACGATCGACGAGACGCCCACGCCGAGCACTGCCGACCAAATACTGAACAGCAGCGGGAATCCGATCGCCAAAGCGATCAGCCAGGCGGTGCCGAATCCCGTCAACACTCCGAACGCACCGCCGATCGCAGTGACCATCACTGCTTCGATCAGAAACTGTGTCAGGATGTCTTTGCGGCGCGCGCCCACCGCTTTGCGAATGCCGATCTCTTTCGTTCGCTCTGTGACGGAAACCAGCATGATGTTCATGACGACGATGCCGCCGACCACCAGCGAAATCGCCGCGACCCCAATCGTCACCAGATAAATGTTAGACGTGGCGCCGGAATAGAGTTTCAGAAAGACATCTTCCGTTTCCAGGGCAAAGCCATCGTCCTCAGCATTGAAAGTGCGCCCGCGCCGATTGCGCATGATTGCGCGCACTTGATCTTCCGCCGTTTCCAGCTGGTCGGCGGACGGCGTTTGGATGAAAACCACCAGCGATCCTTCGGTATTGAAAGCGCCGCGCGCGATGTTCAGACCGAAATCCTTTTTATAAGTAGCAAACGGAATGACGATGCGGTCGTCACGGGAAATCCCAAAGATTTTCCCCAGTGGTTGCAGGACG
>DASWQK010000072.1:0-5741 GCA_036403735.1 Pyrinomonadaceae bacterium | reverse complement strand
GCAGCGAATAACCCGCGCTGACTGAAACTCGATTTCCATCGAACACCGGATCGGCTTTCAGATCTTTCAGACTCACGATCACGTAATGATGTGCGCCGTCATCAGCCAGCACATTGCTTCCCGATCCGAGCGGCCGCCAGGCAATCGCCTGCTGCTCTAAATCATGGACCAACGCAGCGGCCTGTTCTTCATTCTTTGGCGACAGCACCCAATCGATAGCGCCGCCGACCCGCAGACTCGTTAAGTCGGCAAAGCGCCGGCCGCGTTCAGCGGGCACGCCAATCCGTGTGGCTATCGATTCTATAGCTGCGTCCTTCTCATCAATCATGGGACTCATACGACCCATGGGACTCATAGGTCCCCTAACGTGTTAGCCATCCCGCAACAGCGCCAACAACTGATCGCCTGCTCGATGCACTGAACCGGCGCCCAGGGTGATCACCAGATCGCCCTCGCGCACGCAGCTGCGGAGACTCTCGGGCGCGCCTTCCAGGCCGCCGATGTACTCGGCGTTCTTATGCCCGTAACTTTTTATTCGCCCGGTCAGCACCTCAGCATTGATCCCTTCCATCGGCGTTTCGCTCGCCGCATAAATATCTGTCACCAGCACTACGTCGGCGTTATTGAAGGCGCTGGCGAACTCGTCCATTAGATCCGCGGTGCGCGAGTAACGATGCGGCTGAAACAGCACCACGATGCGCCGGTGTGGAGCGCCCAGGCGCGCCGCACTCAACGTCGCTTTAATTTCCGTCGGATGATGGCCATAGTCATCAACGACCGTGACGCCTTTTTCTTCGCCTTTAAATTGAAAGCGGCGATCGGTCCCGCCGAATTCGAAAAGCGCATGGGCGATCGTATCGAACGGCACGTCCAATTCCAGCCCGACGGCGATCGCCGCCAGCGAGTTGTAAACGTTGTGCTTACCCGGAACGTGCAGCGAGACTTTGCCTAACACGTCAATCCCGCGCAATACCGTAAAACTGGATCCGAACGACTGATCGTACTTGATGTCGTGAGCCGAAATGTCGGCCTGCGCGCTCATCCCGTAAGTCACCCGACGCCGTTCGACCTTCGGAATCACCGCTTGCACGTGTGGGTCATCGAGACAGAGAACGGCCGCGCCGTAAAAAGGAACCTTGTTCACAAAGTCGGTAAAGCAGCGCCGCACGTCTTCCATGTCGTGGTAGTAGTCCATGTGCTCGCGATCGATATTGGTCACCACCGCAATCATCGGCGTCAGCATAAGAAACGATCGATCGCTTTCATCAGCTTCGACCACCATCAATTCGCTCTTCCCCAGGCGGGCGTTCGCGCGATAGGTGCGGACGATGCCGCCGACTACAAAAGTCGGATCCAGACCCGCAGTCCCCAGCACCGTTGCTACCATCGAAGTCGTGGTCGTCTTGCCATGCGAACCCGCGCAGGCCACGGTGTAGGGCTTCATACGCATCAACTCCGCGAGCATTTCCGCGCGCGGAATCACGGGAATCGACTGGCGGCGGGCTTCGATGATTTCCGGATTGTCATCACGTACCGCCGTAGAGCGGACCACTACGTGAGCGTCGCCAACATTTTCCGCAGCATGTCCTTCAGTTACTTCGACCCCTAAATCTTCAAGATGCGCTGTAACTTCAGATTTTTTCTGATCAGAGCCGGAGACACGGAAACCGAGGTTCGCCAACACTTCGGCAATGCCCGACATGCCAATGCCGCCGATGCCGACAAAATGAATATGCTGGAAAGGTCGGAACATGCTTCAACCGCAGGAGACAGGAGTCAGAAGACAGTAGTCAGAATTAAGACGCACTGCGCTCTCGCGAATCATACGAACCAACGATTTGCGGCAACGGTGGAACATCATCTCTCCTGACTCCTGACTCCTGACTCCTGACCTCTGCTCCTGACTATTCTCTCAATCAACTCAACCATCGCCGCCGCCGCATCGCTTCGCGCGGACTTGCGGCCGGCCTTTTCCATCTCTGAAATTTTCTCAGGCGAATCAATCAACGACACAATCTCTTTTGCCAAACGCTCTCCGCTAAGTTCGTCCTGAAAAATCATCCGCGCACCACCAGCGCTTTGCATCGCTTCCGCGTTGCGTCGCTGCTCTAACTGGCCCGGCAGCGGAACCATGATCGCCGCCTTGCCCGCGGCCATCAGTTCGGCGCTGGTCGTCGCGCCGGCGCGCGACACGATCAAATCATTTGCCGCAAAAGCATTCATCATGTCGTCGATGTACTCGCGCACGTTGGCTTCCGTCCATCCATGCTCTGCATACGCATCACGAACTTTTGCAAAGTCCGCGGGACCCGTCTGATGGGTCACCTTCAGACGCTCGCGATGAGAATCAAGATGCGGCAACGCGGTGATCATCGCGTCGTTAATCGCCCGCGAACCCTGTGATCCGCCGAACAAAAGCAGCGAAACGCATCGTGGGTCGCGCTGTTTCGGTTCAATCTCAAAGAACTCGCGCCGCACGGGATTCCCGGTGACGACGCCTTTGCCGGGGAAATACGGCAGCGCCGCTGCGAACGAAACCGCGGCCCCATCGACAAACTTTGCCAACCGTCGATTGGTGAACCCCGGTACGGCATTCGATTCCATCAACAGCGTCGGCAGACGCATCAGCGAAGCAGTCATCAACACCGGCCCACTAACATAACCGCCGGCGCCCACCACAACGTCCGGAGCGAACGCTTTGATAACGCGCCGCGCGTCCAGAAAACTCTTTGGCAGGACCAGCAGGCCGCGCAGCCTTTGCATCGCGCCCATATTCACCAGTCCTGCGCTTTCAATGAGCGAAAGTTCAAATCCCGCTTCCGGCACCAGACGATTTTCCAAGCCACGCGCCGTGCCGACAAACCTGACCACCGATGCCCCGTCGCGGCGCATTATTTCTTTCGCCACCGCGATGCCCGGATAGATGTGGCCGCCGGTGCCGCCCGCCGCAATTAACACGCGCATCGCTCACCCATACCGCGCCCGCGCCAATGCGGTCGCGCGTTGTCGCGGCATTCGCTTCTTTCGCGGACGCGGCGCTTCATCCCATTCATCTTCGTGATCGCCCCCGTCAAAGCCGGCCCGTCTTCCGAGTGCTGCATACTGCGAAATGTTGAGCAGGATTCCCACCCCCGCCAGCGTCGGCACCAGCGAAGAACCGCCATAAGAAATGAACGGCAGCGGAATTCCTTTCGTCGGCACCAGCGCCAGCACGACACTCATATTAAGGAGAGCCTGCGCCACGATCCCGACGACGATGCCGATGCCCAGCAACATCCCAAATCGATCCGGCGCTCGCAAAGCGGCGCGCATTCCGCGCCAAAGAAAGATCGCGAAGACAAAGACCACGATTAATGCTCCGACTAACCCGAGTTCTTCGCCGACAACTGCGAAAATGAAATCTGAATGCGCGAAGGGCAGAAACAAAAGTTTCTGCCGGCCCTGCGCGAATCCAAGTCCGTGCGTGCCTCCCGAGCCAACCGCGATCAGCGATTGGACTACCTGATAACCGGTGCCTTGGGAATCGGCCCAGGGATCGATAAAAGCCGACAGACGTTTCATGCGAAACGGCGTGAAGATAAGCATCTTGCCGACGTACAAAAGCGCCGGCACTACCGCATACCCCAGATGACGCGGCCGCATACCGGCGGCAAAACAGATCGTGAAGCAGATAATCGCCAGCATCAACGCCGTACCCAGGTCCGGCTCTTTCGCGACCAATCCCGCGACAATGCCAAGCACAATGAAACAGGGCAGGAACGTTCGCCAGAACGACACTTCATCTCCAGACCGTCTTTCAATAAACCGAGCCAGGAAGAGAGCGAGCGAGAGCTTGGCGATCTCTGACGGTTGAACTGAGAATCCGCGAAACTTGATCCAACGGCGGGCGCCGTTAACCGGCGAGAAGCCAAACACCGCGACCAGCAGCAGAATCGTGAAAGCCAGTAATCCGTAGATGATCCAGCGACGGTTCAACTGCTGATAGTCGAACCGCATGGCCGCGAACATGACTACAAAACCGATCGAGGTCCAGACCGTCTGCTTGATCACATAATGAAATTGACTGTGATTTTCCTGCTGCGCGATCACGGCTGAGGCGCTGTAGACCATCACTACACCGAACAGCGCGAGCCCGATCGTTGCTGAGAATAACCACCTGTCGATTTGTAGCTTCTGCGTCATTGCTTCTTTGGTCTTGGGCCTTTGGTCTTTGGTCTTCGTTTATTCCAAAGACCTAAGACCCAAGACCTCTTCCTTAAATACTCTTCCCCGATGCTCGAAGCTCTCGAACATGTCAAAGCTCGCGCACGCCGGCGCAAGCAAAACGATGTCGCCTGGTTCAGCGGCGGCAAAACTCTTAGCCACGGCATCGTGCATGTCTGAAGCATGTTCGTGCGGCGCGGAGTTTCCGATTTCCGCTTCGATTGCTCTTGCGTCTTCGCCTATCAGAATCATTTTGCGCACACACATTTTGATCAACTCGATCAGAGGGGCGTAGGGCGCCTGCTTGCCTCGCCCGCCAAGAATCAATACAACTTTTCCGGTTTCGCTGGCGAAGGCCTCCAACGCTTTCATCGTCGCATCGACGCTGGTTGCTTTCGAATCGTTGACGAAACGGACGCCGCCAATCTCCGCAACTTCCTCGAGCCGGTGCTCGACCGGTCGAAACCGGCTCACCGTCTCCCGCAGCGAGTCCGGCCCGGCTCCGCAGGCGAGACCGGCAGCGAACGCCGCCAAAACATTCTCGACGTTGTGTGTTCCGCGCAGTAGCATTTCGTCGCGAGACATCAGGACGCGCTCGCCGTCTTTAGTGCGCGATACCAGCTCGCGCCCACGCAGAAACAATCCTTCGTCCAATTCCTGCGCGACGCTGAACCGCACCAGGTGCGCGCGCAACCCTCTGGCCCATGAGGAAACGATTTCATCGTCGGCGTTGAGAATCGCGACATCACTCGCCGTCTGATTGCGGAAAATGTTGTGTTTGGCTGCCGCGTAATCCCGGAGCGATTCGTAACGATCCATGTGGTTCGGAGTTACGTTAAGGACCGCCGCCACTGTCGGATGAAAATCGACGATCGTTTCCAGCTGAAAACTCGAAAGCTCAACCACATTCCAACCATCATCCCGCGATGAATCAATCATCGAGATAAGCGCCGTTCCGATGTTTCCGCCAACCTGCACGTTGAGTCCTGCGTCTTTTAGCATCTCTCCAATCAGAGACGTCGTAGTTGTCTTGCCATTCGATCCGGTTATCGCGACCGTGCGGCCTCGCAGAAAACGTGAGGCCAACTCGACTTCACCGATAACTTCTGCGCCGCGCCGATCCGCATAACGAATCGGAATCGATTTTGTCGGCACGCCCGGGCTTACGACGACCAGATCAATCTGATCTAAAAGCCACGACGGCGGATCGCCTTCGATCAAGCCGACACCTTCAGTTTTCAAATCGAGCGCGCCCTGCGCCCACTCACTTAGCGGCTTTCGATCGTTCAGGGCGACGGTCGCGCCACGCTGTGCCAGGAACCGGGCACTCGCAATTCCGCTGCGCGCCGCGCCGATGACCAGAGCTTTTCGTCCCGCGATCTGCAAACAACTCCATTGCCTTTCCGTTTAGAGGCGGGCTACTGCCCGCCAATCATCCACTGTCGTAACGCGGCGGGCGGTAGCCCGCCTCTAAACGATCACCGTAGTTTCAAAGTCGAAAGACTCAGCAACGCAAACAGGATCGCCAGGATCACGAA